>JAPLKF010000011.1 GCA_026388215.1 Pseudomonadota bacterium
TACGTATCCGGTTTTTCGTCCTTGTAGGCACGTCTGTATTCCATCCCGTACTTTTCTTCAAATCCTTCAATCTGGCCATGTCCGAACATGGGAAGCCCCGGCATGGTTACCATCATGGTGCATGTACCAAAATATTTATCCCCCTTTTCGAACTGTTCAACGGCAGTCTGCTCATCGGGATTATTCATGAAGTTGACAAAGCGTCTTAAGATTTCAGGGTCAAATTCCAATGTGTTTTTCATAACGGTGCGGTATTTGGCATTGTCCTCATCTCTCAACATATTCATAAATGCGCTGTTATAAACCCTGTGCATGCCGAGTGTACGGACAAAGTAGCCTTCGAGGAGCCAGAATGCTTCGGCGAGAAGTAGTGTGTCGGGTGCTTCCGCAGCCACACGGTCCACAACCTCCCTCCAGAATTCTTTTGGCATAAGCTTATTGAACTCATCTTTTGTAAGACCAAATTCTGCACGTGTAGGGATAGCTCCGCCCGTACCCGGTTCCGGGAACCAGAGCCGCTGATAGTGTTTTTTGGTAAGGGTCATGGCTGCATCAAAGCGGATGATGGGGAATTTCCGTGCTACATGCAGGATGGTCTGTATCATTGTCTCACGGACTTCAGGATTCAGGTAATTGAGCTGTGCAGTATCATTCCAGGGCATGCTTGTCCCGTCATTACCGTGATAGATAAATTTTTCGCTTCCAGTCCATGAATCCACGCGTTTACATACAACAGACGCATCGGTGCGGTTATAATAGTGGTCCTCAATATAGATAGCTACCCTCTCATCATGAGAGAGGTTGGGACCGCCGAATATGTACCAGGGGAAGGGGTTGTAATTTAGAGAAACAAACCAGTCGGGATGTTCTATCATCCACCTTGAATAAATACCCACATGGTTGGGAACCATGTCGCTTGCAAGACGAATGCCCCGCTGCCATGCACGATTTTTCAAGCTCTGGTATGCTTCTTCACCCCCCAGATCTTCTGAAATTGTGTAATCGAACAAAGAGTATGCCGATGGTACTGCCTCAGGGTTACCACACAGCTGCTTGATCTTTTGTGACGCAGGGCTTCGTTCCCATATGCCTATGAGCCATAAACCGGAAAAACCCTGCTGCCCAAGCATGTCTAATTCTTCATCGGGAATCTGGTCAAGTCTGGTTATGGAAAGGCTATATTTTTTGGATAACTGGTCAAGCCATACATAAACATTTTTTGCCATCAAGACCAGCCTCGGCATCCAGTCCCTGTCAGGACTGAAAAGTTCAAGTTCAAGTTCCAGCCCGATATACTTGTAAACCTCAGCAAGACCAGGCCCCATAAACGTTACCTTTTCTTCTTCCTTGAAGAGGTCAAGGCTTTTGAGAAGGCGATATAAATATTTACGGAGTAAGAGTTTCCAATGTGTACGGATATATTCTAATTGTCCTGAAAGCGAATAGGGGACGATTACGGCAGGGCTACGAAGCATATCCACAAGTGATTGGTTATAAGGTCCAAAAGAAGGCTGGGTCTCGAAGAATCTTCTTAAACCCGAAATGATTTGCAAATATACCGTATTTTTTTTCAGGACTGTATCATCGAACAGTTCAATAAATGGTGAGAATGCCGGATTCATGTTCGCAAGCCATAGCAGAAGCATCTCTTCCAATATAATCTGACGATTAGGGATGTTGGCAGTTTCGCTATTTAGATAAGTTTCAATTGTTATTTCCTGCCTGTAGACTTTAACAGGAGGAAATTCGTCCAGAAAATTACGCAGGGATTTATCGACTTCTTCTTTACCGAGGGCTTTATTTAACTGGATGAGTGCCTGGTGTATAACATCTTTGTTTATCTGCTCTCGGTACAAACCTACCATGTAGTGGAGGATTTCATCAATAAGCCCCATGGCATTAATTTGCCCCGGTTTCACGGCACGTTCTGAAAAATTGACGAGGTCTCGCTTTTGGTTCATCTTCTGTGCAAAAACACGGGCGGCGTGAAAATTGGCAAGAATAACATTCCCGCTCAGAGAAAAAAGAGATCCATCAAACTGGTAAAGGTCTCTTGCCTTGCGGGAAATATGGAATTCCATACTGGGTAATTGAGCCATCATGCCCCTTTTGGATATAAGAATGACAGGCAAGCAAATGCTAACACAGGCACTTTTGTTAGTCAATATAAGCAGTCAGTAATTAGCCGTCAGTCGTCAGTCGAAAAACTGAGAATGGAGGGCTAAGAGCTGACAGCTAATAGCTGAAAGCTGGTTTTTGGCATTGCTTGACTTCTTGCTCCTTGGCTGTTAAGCTGTTCTGTTAATTTCGCTGGATAACATAGAATATGAAAGGTCCATCAATAATAACAATCATTAAGGGATTAATCCTGATGTCACGACCCCCCTTCCATTCGGTGGGGGTTCTGCCTTTTATGCTGGGCACTCTTCTGGCTTACCGTATGTATGGGGTATTTCATCTGCCGGTCTTTATATGGAGTACTGTTGCGGTAATTTTGATTATGCTCAGTACCTATTACAACGGCGAATACTGTGACATTGTGGAAGATAGACTTTTGACTGCCATGGGAAGGAGTGCATTTCATGGAGGGAGCGGAATTATAGCTGAGGATGTTTTATCCTATAAATATGCAAAAATTGCAGGGTATGTCGCTTTAGTACTGGCAGTCATTATCGGGTTAATTCTCCAATTTCATTATAAAACAGGTCTCTGGACAATCCCGCTGGGTGTTATTGGTATTATATCGGGTTTTTTTTATTCTAAAATGCCGGTACGCTGGGTAGCCAAGGGAATAGGTGAAGTGCTTATCGGGATTTGCTACGGCTGGTTGCCGGTTGCCGTATCCTTTTACATTCAGAGTGGAACTGTTGATAGTATTGTTTACTGGGTTTCACTCCCTATTGCCTGTACCATTTTCAATGTCATCCTCATCAACGAATTTCCTGATTATCATGCCGATTTGATTGCGAAGAAAAACCATCTTGTCGTGAGACTTGGAAAAGAAAAGGCAGCATACCTGTATATTTTGATAACAGTTATAGCCTGGGTTACTTATGTGTTATCTGTGAGACAGGGATTACCTTCAATCGCATTGGTCTTTTATGCTCCTATTTTTATGGTTTCATTGAGTGTGGTTATTATGATGCTCTGCAAAAAGTATCTTGACAGAAAATTACTGGAGATAATGTGCGGCCTGACGATAGTGACCAATTTAGGGACTACCCTATCATATATCATTGCTGTCTGGTAAGGGGCTTTTAGTCAAATGAAAACTTTGAGCTGGCCCTTAAAACGCATATTCTGGCCCCCGAGCTTAATCATAAAGCAGTTTGGGAGCGTGCTTTATTTTAAACACCTTATAAAATGGAACGGGTTTAACAGATGGTTGTTTAAGCACAGTTTTAAATCCCTGCCCGTGGCTGCTGGTTCTATTGGTATGGGCTGTATTGGTTTTCCTTCCCATCCCGCATGGGAAGTAACTGCTGCCTGCAACTTAAGGTGCATCCACTGTCATGCCACATCCGGTAAACCTGCGAAGGATGAATTGACAACTGATGAGGCGAAAAGGTTTATAGATGAATTAGCCAGGATTGATGAGTTCCGTATGCTTGTTTATACTGGTGGTGAGCCCCTTGTACGTCCAGACCTTTTTGAGTTGCTTGAGCATTCAAAGAAAGCAGGGTTGGCAAATGTTATTGCTACGAATGGTACCCTCATAGATGAGGAAGTGGCTTTTAAACTGAAAGAGGCGGGTGTTGTAGGGGCTGCGGTGAGCCTTGATTCATCAATGAGTGAAATACATAACAGGATCAGGGCGAACCCCGAGGCTTTTGAAATGGCAATGCGCGGAATACGTTCAGTAAAAAAGGCTGGTATACTTTTGCAGATAAATGTCACTGCGATGGAATACAATTTTGCTACCATGGATGAATTGATAGAGCTGGCAGATGCTCAAGGCGCAGGGATCATGTTGATGTACCAGCTTGTTCCTGTGGGCCGGGGAAGCAAAATTGAAGAGGCAACACTTGATGTGAATGAAAATGAAAGGTTGTTAAAGTTTTTAATTGAAAAGCAGAAAAATATTTCTACAATCATTGAACCAGTTGCTGGTCCTCAATACTGGCCTTATTTGATGGAACAGAACAAGAAAACACATCGTATCTGGATGAAGCTTGCAGAGCAAGTATTTAATGGCTGTGCTGCAGGCCGGGGCTTTGTGTATATCAAGGCAAATGGTGATGTATGGCCCTGTCCATTTGTTGAAATAAGCGCTGGTAATGTTAGGGATGAATCTTTTGAATCTATATGGCGGGGTAGTGATATATTTACCAATTTACGGAACAGGGAGAATACATTGCATGGCAGGTGCGGGGATTGTAAATACAGAAAGATATGCGGTGGCTGCAGGGGGCGTGCAATGGCGTATAGTGGTGATTACTTAGCTGAAGACCCTTCGTGTTTTATACATACCTCAAATAATTGTGGCTGATGTCAGTTCACCAGGCCCAGCCTAATCTTTTTAAGATTTTCCTCAATTGCTTCTAAGTACGGGATCTTCGGGCTATTAAAATGGTAGGTCAGGTGTGTATATACGGAACCCATACTTTTAAAGCGCACCATAACTACATTTTCAAAAAAATTGGGGGTGTTCCTGATTAAGTGTTCAGCACTTTCAAATATAATTGCACCGATTTCATGCAGCCTTTCAATTCCCTCATGCCGGTATGCTTCTTCGTACTCTTTATAGAGTATTGGCAATTTTTTCAAATAGTTATCTGCAGACATCTGTCCCAGAAAATCTGCACTTCCGAGTGCATAACCAAGTACCCTTCCTTCTTCTGAGTTGAATTGGATATCATTCAGATTAACCTTCACCCCCGTACATTTAATGGCATTCTGGATGCCAAGTATTTTGTGATTTTCAAATCCCATCTGTCTTAGATAATGACCTGCAAAATCAGCACTTCTCTGTATGTGGGTAAATGTGTATTTGGCCCCTGTACCTTCAATGTCATCGATGGTTTTCATGTAACCTGTGTCGTGCATGAGAACCCCGATAATCCCCATATCAAAAAAATCTTTCGTAATTTTTGGTGTCTTTTCGCTTTTATTCCATCCGTCTATTATTTCTATGAATGGTGGGATAGTCTGCAAGGTGTGAGAAAAATCGTGATATTTTGCATCACACCCTTGAAATCCCTCCCTCTTGCCGTTAAAGAGGTCAATCACATCATTGAATATTCGTTCAATAATCTCAGTATTGTCATCTCCATAGTTACTCTTATAAATTGACTTGATTTGATCTATGATGTTTTTGCAAATCTGATTTTCCTTCGTAGACATAGTTTACACCGTTTTATAGAATTTATTATATGAACTGGTTATACAAGGTTATAAGTGTATAGCAAAAAGGGAACATAATAAAGTAAAAAATTTATCCATCGGTGATTAAAAAGGGATATAGCATTATAATCTTCTTTTCAGGTACAGAAGGTAATAGTCCTTGAAAAATATACTGTAGATTATAATTGTTAGTATGAGGCTCAGGGTTGCCGATATATAAAGCCTGTCCGCTAATAGATGTTTTACAAGAAATATTGAAAGGAAGAGAATAACTCCCGCGAGAAGGGATTTGATTATATCCCTTACGGTTTTTTGCGTCAGTCTATAACCGGTTTTTTTCCTCAGAATGATATACAACATTGTGAAGTTATAAAAAGACACAATAGAGGTTGCGAGTGAGATACCGAGGTTCTGAAGGGGGACCATCAGGATGACAGCAAGGATAGCGTTCAGTGCGATTGAGGTGATACCGATGATGGCGGGTGTTCTCATATCATGGAGGGCATTGAAAATTCTCACGAAAGAGATAGAAAGGGCATAAAAGAGAAGCCCTGTACTATAGCCAAAAAGCGCCCTGTTTGTAATAAATGTTTCCCTAACAGTAAAAGCACCCCTTTCATAGAGTATCTTTATGAAGACATCACCCATAGAACAGAGGAGTATTGTGGAAGGTATTAATGTTATACAGAGGAGAATGATGGAGCTATCTGTATGGGCAAATATGTGCTTCCAGTCCCTCTCATGGTAAAGTTTTGAAACCTTTGAAAATGTGACAGTGTAGATAGGGACAGCAAACAGGCTGAATGGCAGGATGAAGATTCTGAAGGCATAAGATAGGGATGCTACCTCTCCGTGGGGGAGGAATGATGCTATGATTCTTCCGACAAAGCTGTTTATGGGCACTATGGATGTTGCAATAAGTGCACCTGTGAAGAGGTTTTTTGCTTCCTTTATTGAAGGATGGCTGAGGGAAAGTGTGGCTTTATAACTGATGTCAAACTTTCTTAAGTATGGAAATTGTATGATGATTTGAAGAAAAGAACCCACAGTAACCCCGATGGCAAGGCTGTATATACCGATTTTACCACTCAGGGCGAGTGCCGAGAGTATAAAAATAATATTCCACAGTATACCTGACATTTCCGGGGCTGCAAAATGTTCCTTTGCATTGAGAAATGCCTTTATTACCGAGAGAATCGCATGGAGAGAGATAACGGGTATCATTATCATAAACAGGTATTTTGTGATCCTTTTTGCTTCCGGGCTGAAACCAGGTGCTATTATATTTATAATACTTCCGCTGAATATCAAGAATATGACAGATATAAAAAGGGTGATGAGTATAGATAAGTTGATGAATGTCGAATATATTTTTGAGTATTCTTCATTGTCGTTTATATATTTAGTACATACCGGGATAAGAAAGGCACTTGTTGCCCCGGAGAAGAAAAGTATCTGTATTAATTCTGGGAAATTAAAGGCTACAATGAAGGCATCCACAAGTAATGTGGCACCAAATAAATATGCCTGGATAGCTTCCCTTACATAACCGAGAGGTCTGCTTATCAGTGTAATGATGGTGATTACAGAGCCTTTTTTTATAATATCCTTTGCTGGATTTGTTGAAGGTTGTGATTCAGATATTTTCTGTTCCAATATTTTTTCTCTTAACGGTTCTACGAAGTTTATTGATAGCTTTTTGCTCTATTTGTCTTATCCGCTCCCGTGTCACACCGAATAACTTTCCAATAGCCTCAAGGGTTTGCGGTTCTTCTCCATCAAGCCCGTATCTTAAAATAGTCACTTTCTTTTCATCACCACTTAACGTGTCAAGCCATGATGCAATTTCTTCAACCCTTTTTGTTTGCTCAAAGGCTGATAGTGGTCCTTCGGTTGAAGTATCTGGCAAGACCTCTTCCAATGTCAGTTTACCATCCTCATCGATGATAGTCTCGAGTGAATATGTTTTTATGACCATAGAAAATAGGTTTTTAATAAAGTCTATGTGAAAACCAGTATCGCGGGCTATTTCTTCAGGGGATGGTTCTCTGCCATCTTCCTCCATATAGTTATTGATTAATTTTGATATTCTATAAATCCTCGAAGAGATGTGTACCGGTAATCTGATAGTCCTTGAGTGATTTGCGATTGCCCTTTCTATTGATTGCCTTATCCACCATGTTGCATATGTAGAGAGCCTGCATTTTCTTGATGGGTCAAATTTTTCTACAGCTTTTATTAACCCTATATTTCCTTCTTCGATGAGGTCAAGGTTGGGAACCCCCTGATTTGCATATTTTTTTGCAATTTTCACGACAAGCCTCAAGTTTGCCTCTATCATCTTTCTTCTTGCATCAAGATCCCCCATAGAGATTCTTTTGGCAAACTCCCTTTCCTCTTCTTGAGTTATGATTGGAAGTTTTTTTAAATCTTTCTCATAGAGTCTTTCAGCCTTGAACTCCTCTTCAACATATATGTTGATATTCCTTTCTTCCTTTATTCCTTCCAACTGAATTCTCCTATAAGTTTTACAAACCTGCATCCTCCATAATTATCTTCCCTGTATGTACCCCCACCCTCTTTTGTATAAATCATCAATTCCTGCAGATGCTCGTCACCTATTGGGATTACGAGCCTGTAACCTGTTTTTAATTGTTCAAAAAGTGGTTCTGGAGGGCTGGGAGCAGCAGCGGTAACTATAATACCACCGTATGGAGCATGCTCTTTCCATCCAAGTGTTCCATCGCAGATGGTTATAACCACATTTGTGTATTTAAGATCATCAAGGGTCTTTCTTGCCCTTCTTGCTATTGCCGGAATTCTCTCTATTGAGTATACCTGTTCTGCGAGCTCTGCAAGAATGGCGGTTTGATAACCCGATCCTGTTCCTATTTCAAGGATAGTTTCATTACCATTTAAATGAAGTGCCTCTGTCATAAGGGCCACCATATAGGGTTGGGATATTGTCTGTTTTTCCCCGATAGGAAGTGGATGGTCCTCGTATGCTTGTGGCCAGAGGGCTTCATCGAGAAATAAGTGCCTTGGCGTTTTTTTCATGGCGTTTATAACCCTGACGTCACTTATCCCCCGCGGTATGATTTGCTTATCAACCATTTGCTGCCTTTTGCTGTAAAATTCGCCAAACATCATAAAGAGAGTTCTTTTGCCCTTTTGCTTGCCTTTTCTATTGCTTTTATTATGCTACCCTTGAAGGCCCCTTCTTCAAGTGATGCAAGACCGGATATGGTAGTTCCACCAGGAGAGACAATCATTTCTTTCATTAAAGTTGGATGAATCCCCTCTTCCTCCAGCATTTTTAAGGTGCCTTTTACTACCTGGGTGGACAGGATTTTTGCTTTTTCCCTGGTGATGCCCATTTTCACACCCGCATCTATCATAGCCTCAAGAAAGAGTAGAAAAAATGCAGGACCGCTTGCACCGAGGGCTGTTATCGCATCCATAAGTTCTTCCCCTACCTCTACTATTTTTCCAAGAGGTGAAAACATCCTTTTTATTTTCTCCATCTCTTCTTTTTGTGTAATCTTGTTAGATGTTATGCCAATTGCCCCTTCACCAACCTTTACACAGATATTAGGCATGGCCCTTATCACTTTCACGGGTTTCCCGACAATAGATAATATATTTGAAGTAGTTACCCCTGCCATTATGGATATGATTACCTTTTTTTCATTAAGAAAGGGGGCAATATTTTTAATAAGCTCTTTTGAATCTTGAGGTTTTATTGCTATGATTATATAATCCGTTTTCCTTACTAATTCTTCCAGTTTTTTTAGACATTTTACACCGTATGTTTTCTCTATAAAGTTTACTCTGTCCGATTTTATTTCTGAGCACAGGATCTCCTCTTTTTTTAAACCTTTTTTCAAAAGAGCCTTCACTATAGCTTCGCCCATATTTCCGATACCAATTATTCCGATTTTACTCATGCTATTCCCCCATTCACTCTAATATAGTTTTTGTTTTAAATTTCGCATCTGATTTAAAACTATAAACCATTAGACAGGATATTTTAAAGTTAATTTTTTAAGTTTTTCAGTTTTTTCCATTATTGGTGGTGTATTAAGAATTATGCATTTCTTATTACTGGCTGCTGATAATACTGCTTATCCTACAATGTGTATCTTCTTCTTTTCAGGCTTTTTTTAAAGAAGTATGTATGTTGCACCCGGTCCTCCATCACACATCTTCGAGCTTGAAAAGGCAATAACCCATTTCCGGTTCTTTCTTATTTAAGTTGCATTTATAGGGTTAAGTTTTGGGTTTAAGAGTCCACAATGTTGATGGATTTTTAACCGGAAGTAGTCAATATCCTTATACCCGTATGCCATTCGTTTCAGTCTTTTGATCTTGTTGTTGATACCCTGTAGATGCATAGGTTACTCCCTGGTATTTGTATGGTTGGCGAACCAAAAGTATACCAGTTTTCATTGTAACCGATGCTTTTTGCTTATTGATATATAATTCTAATGGGTTAGAAAGATTGTTGCACTTTATTTAAGAAAGAACCGTATTTTTGAGTGGGTTCTTTCCCTGTCGGTTATGTTACGAAAAAATAATTTTCATTCAGCTCAGACATTACTAAAAATAAGGGGAAATATTTTCACCGAGAATTGCTGGCTTAGATGCCCTGAATGGTAAAATTTTGACAATACCCTGTATTTATAATAGATTAACAGTGTGATTACTCTGACAGCTAAAGCAGTCAGCTTCTCGCTTCAACAAGGGGCATTGATACACCGCCTCTCCACGAAGGCTCAATCCAAGCCTTTTGTAAAATATTCAGGGCTGCATTTATATCTCTATCAAGAGACAGCCCACAAAAAGGACAATTATGAACTCTAACAGCAAGATACTTTTTGACAATATTGCCACATCGGGAACATTTTTGAGATGTTCCGTTAGGGGTAATCTCTTGATACCATCTCCCAGCGTTTTCAGCTTTGGATTTGAGTATCATAAGAAACATGCCCCAAGATGCGTCAGATATACTCTTAGCAAGATGCCTATTCTTAACCATATTCTTGATATTAAGGTTTTCAACAGCAAGTCCATCGTAACTTTGAACAAGCGAATATGCAATTTTGTGGCAAAAATCAAGTCTCTGGTTAGCAATTCTTTCGTGATGTTTAGCAACCAACAAACGAGCCTTTCTTCTGCGATTAGAGCCTTTCTGTCTACGAGAAAGTTTCCTTTGTGCTTTGATAAGTTTTCTTTCAGACAGTTTCAAATATTTAGGTGGTGTGATTTGTTTTCCATCACTCGTAGAAATAAAGGCCTTAAGACCAACATCTATTCCAACAATCTTACCAACTTTAGGAAGGGGGATAGACTCGGTTACAACAGTAAAAGAAGCATACCATCTGCCATTTCTTCTGGTAACAGAAACAGTTTTAACTTTTCCAGCAATATGTCTATGCCACTTGACCTTGACACAACCTACATTTTGAAGATAAAGTCGGTTATCCTTAATCTGGCAACCATCGCCAAGCACGGCATAGGCTATCGTATTAAATCTATCAATAGACTTAAAACGAGGATAACCAGGTTTCCCTTCAGATTTAATTCTACGGAAAAAAGCCTTGAAAGATTTATCAAGTCTTCTCAATGTTTGTTGGAGAGAGCTATAATTGCAAAGAGCAAGATTTTTACTTTCCTGCCTGGTTGGCAGACAGGTCTTTTTAAGTTTTGGAATAAGCCCTGTAGCCTGAGCGGCGTAACCGATCCCCTTGCCAGTTTGTTCGTAAACTTCTTTCCGTTGAGCAAGGGCTTGGTTATAAAGAAAGCGATGTCCTTCAAGCTGTGTCGCAAGGGTTTGTGTTTGCTTTGTGGTTGGATAAAGTCTGTATTTGAAAACATTTATCATTTATTTCTTTTTCTCTCTATCCCAATAAGGAGATTTACATTTCGGACAAATACGAATTTCTTCTTGTTTAGGTATCCATTGATGCCCGCAGCGTTTACAGTTAAGTTTTATAAGTTTTATTTTCATACCTTAAAGTATAGCCTAATAGTAATTATTTGTCAAGTAAAATCTTTAATGAGAGGAGGATACGCAATTCCCCTGACAGCTAAAGCAGTCAGTCCTCTTGCGTGAATTTTCATGGATAAACCTTAGCTTTTCCTGCTCGTTCAAGTTTTGCAGGAATAGAGAATCCTGTTTTAATAACATCCTTAATCTCTTTTAATGTTGCGCCTCGCTCTCTTGCTCTTTCTAAAGTATGAGGATCAATTTGAATTTTCATTTCTCACAATGTCTTTTGCTTGCAACATTCTCCCGCAATTTCATTTTATTTGCAACTGGATTTTAGCAGTCAGCCAGTAATGCATAGCTGAGAGCCAAGAACGGAGAGTTAAGATTTTGACTCATAATCCACGCTTGCGGTCTGCTTTTCCACTTACCACTCACCACTCACTGTGTCTTTAGGGACACAGTTTCATACTGTGCATTATTAACCTATCCCCCTTTTTCTCCATTTTCTTCCAATTTCAATCTATTTGCAACTGAAAAATGATAAAAGATGTTGTTATGTCTTAAATTGCTAATAGCTATTGGCTAACTGCTATTGCCCTGTCCCCAACACTCTTTTGCTAATAAGGGATTGTGTTACGTAAGATGGGCATTGCGGAGTGGAGCAAAGAAAAGCCTGTGATGTTTCCGGCAAGGTAGAGAGCCCCCTGGAATGCAATGGTAGGGAGATGGGGGGAAGCGCTTGCCGGATAAAACAGCACAGATACTTTTCTCTCCATGGAGCACGAGCCCGAGGAGTAATACAATTCCTTATAAAATTATTCATGGGACAGGACAATAGACAGCTAATAGCTGGTTTTTTATAACTCCAGCCAGGAATCTGAATACAGTGTCTTTCCGAGGAGAACCCTGGTGGTCTTTACATACTCTATTTCTTCCTTTGAAAGCTTCAACAAATCCACTTTCTCTCCATCCAGCACCTTATACACGAGGGCTTCGAGCTCCGGCATCTTCCCCTTCGCAATCGCCTTTAATTCTTCATCAAAGGCATCAACAATCGCTGAATGCATACCATAGCACTTAAGCATTATCATATAAGTCCTGTTTAAAATCCCTCTTAGATGTGTTGGGGCTCCGTTTGAGACATTTGAAAGCCCGCAGGTCGATTTGGAATTGGGCGCAAGCTCGGAGAGCATCATGACAAATTCTGTGCATCCCTGAACCTGCATCTGCTGACTATTTATGGGAAGAACTATGGGGTCAATCCATATATCCTCTTCAGGTATCCCGTAATTTGCTGCCTCCGCAATTATTTGAGCGGCAAGGAGTCCCCTCTCATTTGCATCCCTCGGTATGCCTTCTACACCAAGGGTAAGCCCGATAAACCCTGCATTATACGTTTTCGCAAGTGGCATCAACGCACCCATCCGCTCAGGCCGTACTGAAATAGAATTGATTAGTGGCCTACCCTTATGAACACGCAGCCCTGCCTCCATTGCCTCCACATTAGTTGTATCGAGGGAAAGCGGTAAATCCACAACCTCTTGCACAGTCTTCACAACCCACTCCATAAGTTCCGGTCCTCCCTTCCGTGCAGGTCCAAGATTTATATCGAGCATATCCACACCTGCTTTGGCCTCTGCAAGAGCCATTTCTCTAATGGGATTCGGGTCTTTCTGCTTCAGCGCCTCACCAATCTTTTTTGACATAACGTTTAAATTTTCACCGATTAATATCATAATAAACTCCCCTTTTTCCTGAACCCTTGGCCCCTTGAATCCTTGGACCCTTTGATATTACGGTTTCCACATCCTCAAATACGCCGGTATATGGGCTGCTTCCCTTGGACCTATGAGGATTTCCCAGCCAGGGAGCTCTTCCTCAAGGTCTCCGAGTATCCCTGCAGCATATCCAGGGACTACAAGCTTTTTGTGCTTCACCTTCTCAAAAACACCACACTTTTTTATGAAGGCCCCGACTAAATCACCAACAAATTTTCCCGCTGCCCATGCCGTCATTACTGATAATCCTTCTGTATCCATCACGCAAAGCCAGCTCGGAACCCTTGAATTCTCTATCTCACCGCTTACGATGAAGTATGTAAGCGAGAAGTTGCACGTTACAAGTACAGGTGATGTTTCATCAGGATTGTTTATTGGATAGATACCTTCCTGGGTCGTCATGGGTCTCTGCGGGTCTGTGTATATATTCAATCTCTGGAGCAGAAGCGGAAAGATGCTCTCCCCCTGACAATCACTCAATACAATGATACCTGCATATTTTGCAACAAAACATGATGCAATGAGTGTCTCCTTCATGAGATTGTCTGTCATTTCCGATGGAAATACTATGGTCGGGAAACCGATGGGTTTATACTTGCCAATAAGTGCTCCCCTTCTTATGATTACCTGTTCCTGAAAACTATCCTTCACCGAACGTGTAGATGTATCTATCACAAGGTCTTTAAGCCCTATGCCGGTAAGCTTCTCCGTTAAATCTGCAACACCTTCAATACCTTCCCCTTTCACTGAGAGGGGGCATCCATACTCCTTTGCGAGGGCACCGAATGCCTCGTAATTGTCCTTCGTTGCAGCATAGATGAGTGGTCTTTTCGCCTTAGAAATTTCAAGTGCCTCTTTCATTACAGATGAATCATAGGACATAAGGATTATGCTGTATGGCTCATCGCACGCCCTCTTCACAAGATTAATAAAATTCTCTTTATTCCCTGTTTCTTTTAAGGAAACAAGTTCCGGCCTCAGTGTTAATCCAACCCGTTCATACTGATATTGTGCAAGTTTTGAAAACCGTTTGTCCACTTCCCCATCATCCATCTCACCTGTTATAAGGATGGCAAAACCGGGTTTATTAAAGAATGTCTTTTCGTGCCTGAACAAGACCGTCTCACCGCCAATTTTTACCTCATAATCTCCAACCCCTATCGTGACCTGCCTTATAGGAGGGGCGCTTGCATCGGATAGCTCAGCCCTCGCCTCATCACTCACGTGGGGACAGGCATCGAGCTCCACCTTGGCTGCTGCAAGCGCCATTGCAAAGGCAAGACAGGTTGGATATTTGCATTCACCGCAGTTCGTTTTGGGAAGAAGCTTGAATATTTGAATTCCCGTAAGCGCCATTCTTGTCTCCTTTCCTTTATTTTCTTGAAGGATTCGAGGATTCGAGGGTTCCAGGGTTCGAGCGAATTTCACTTGAATCCTCGAATCCTTGACCCCTCGAACCCTGTGTTTACCGTTACATCAGTGGTTCCATGTTCACACATGGATGACCCTTTTTTGTGATATACTCGATGACTTCTTCTTCTGTCCTTGCTACAGTCTCATCAGCAATCATATCAGGAAAATTCGTTATACCAAACTCTTCTCCCCTCTTTTTAAGGCGATCATATATTTCTTCTTTCAGCCTCTTTGGCATCCACACAACCCTCAAAAGCCCACCATCTCCCTTTAAAAATTTTCTCTGTGTAATGTTATATTTACTGTGCCCCAGAAAACCCGGCGTCTGGGCACCACCACCGACTGAGCCTGCAAGGGTTGTAAACTTCATACCGCATGGGGTCATATCAGTATAATCCCTGTCTACCGTCATAATGCCATTAGCCATGGGTAGCACCGCTGCGATACATTCACAGCAACCGCATGTAGTCATTGGGTCTACCATAAGGCTGTAAAAACTCACAGATTCAACCTTCTGCCGGGAAGCCTTTTTTACGTACTCATTACATCCCTTAAACTGGCCATACCGCTCATCAATATTCTCACCCTTCTGCACGGGTTGATTAGGCCCTGCTGGATTTATCTCGTAGGCTGCACGGCAATCCAGCCAGTTGTATGCACCACAAAGACCTGTTCTCTCAGGGCTCACTATACATACGTGATTAGGCGCAAAAGACTGGCACAGTATACATGAGTAGAAGGTGTCCACACTTTCATCGGTCATACCCTCAATCCTTGTATCCCTGTGTTCATATGACGCACGTGCCTGCTCAAGAATCTCTTTTACCTTATCCCCTTTTGTATATATCTTTATCTGAACTTTATCAAAGATTGCACCGAAATCCTGATGGTATTTTGCATGGATAATCTTGCCTACATGCTCAAGTCTAAAACCTTTTTCCACTGCCTGTTTTGAAATCCTTATCCATGCAATATCCCTCTGTCCAATATGCATAACACCCTGAGCCTGGTTTATTAAATGATGGTTTTGTCTTTCAAGTATCGGCTCAAAATCTTCCTGAAAACTGCGGCCTGCAACCTCCGCTACCATGGCAAAGTCTAACCTTGTTCCTGCCAGTACATCCGTTACGTCAGGCCCGATGACTTCAACCTTGCCATCTTCCACCTCTTCCATTCTTTTAGAGGTTGTCCATTCTACTGCTAAAGTCCTTCCACCCCCCATCTCAAGGTATATATCCTCACCGCGCACCCTTTCACCTTCAAAGGCAGGTCCATACGAAACAGGTATGGGGACCTTCGAGACTTGAACCTTCAAGCCCCTTACCTCAACTGCCTTTTGCACTATCTGGTCGTGAGGTATGTTTGAGACCACATGCTCGTATGTACAAATACCTGTAGGCAGGACCTCAGGTATTGGTGTGTCTGCAATTGTCGGGAAACCCCAGTTGATGGCGCCTGCAGCATTTGCATACCATTCATCCGTAACATCTCCAAGGGCAAGTACAAAGGCATATGTCCTGTCTTTATTGTAGATAAGGTTCTTTCTGAAATCACCAGGTTTTATGCCCCCGAAGGCCATTGCAACGCGACACGCAAAGCCTATGGCAAAAACCGCCTGATATATATCAGGGCCGAACGAGACAAGTCTTGTTGGCCAACCTATCTGAACATTTGCTTCAACAAGTTGTTCGGCAAATCTTTTTCCTTCGTGCTCAGCACACATAAACACATAGAGGTTCTTCTCCTGAAGCTCAATGGCAATCCGGGCAGCAGTTTTTGCGTCAGGCGCTGCACCAACAATGGCAGCAAAACCAGGAGCTGTCCCATCGACAAACTCTACCCCCCTTTTCCTGAAAATCACATCATTTGCGGCACCAAGCCATATTGTCTTATTTGTTATCTCTTCGCTATTTGCCATATAAAAATCCGGTTCCTCAAGGTACCTTATCGCCTCTATACATTCCTCTGCAAAGAACGTTGCCATACCGGCATCAAGGGCAGGTGCGAGATAGGGAAGCGGTGTCTTCTCTTTCACGGGTGGTGGAATAAGCCTTTTACATATATCAAGGACACGCCTCATATCTTCTATCCTTGCAACACCAATACCTGTTATTGCATATATAATCGGGAGATAGTAGGCCGTATTTGGAAAACCTACCTCCTGCTTCGGGCCAAATTTCTCAAGGGCTTCTCTGTATTTTTCTTCCGCCCTATTATAAATCTTATGTGCCCCTCTAATAGCTGCCGATGCTATAATCTTCGACATCCAGTGCCCTCCTTATTAATCCAGTGCTCTTCTCATAGCCATATCAAACAGTATTCTGTCCCTTGCTTTATCTATCCCTAAAGCCTTTCTCTTTTTGTCTATATGGTCAAGCATAAGACGTGCTGCCTTTTCAGGGTCCTGCTCATATGCCCACATCCCCTTGAACATATCTTCATACTCCTCAAAGAGATGTTTTGTAACGTTATCACTGCCTATTGTGGGCCATGTTGTGCCAAACACGGTAAATATACCTGAGGCCACAAAATATTGACCAATAGCCATGGCTTTCTCGCTCATCCATTCAGGTGCTGCCCCTGCTGCCGGAAGGTCACTTATGTCATCACCAAGGCCACCTTCCTTAACCATAGCAGTTGCCGCAATTAGAATCCTCGAATTATCCACACATGCGCCCATATGGAGGACAGGTGGAATACCCACTGCCTCACAGACCTCAGCCAATCCTGAACCTGCATACTTGCGCGCTGCCTCAGGGGTCAGAAGCCCTGCCTTTCCGCACGCCATTGCCGCACATCCTGTGGTCAACACAATTACGTCATTCTTTATAAGTTCCTTTATCATTGTAATATGGGCCAGATCATGTGGTGTCCTGACATTATTGCACCCCACAACACCTGCTACACCTCTTATCCTGCCATTTATAATATTATCATTTAACGGCCTGTAGCTTGCCCTGAAGAGCCCGCCCAGCAGATAATTTATCGTTTCATGGCTAAACCCAACAACTGTATCCTGGGTATGGTCAGGGATATAAACCGCATGTCTTCTATTCGGGTAGTTCTCTATCGCCATCTTCAGTATCAGCTTTGCTGTGTCCAACCCATTTTCCGGATGGAACTCTATATGTGTCGCACCTTCTATCTTTGCCCTGTCAGATGTTGTGATAAGCCTTGTATGAAAACATTCTGCTACATTCTGAAGCCCTTGCATCTCACACTGAACATCCACGGTCATAAGTTCTACCGCACCTGTAACAAGTGCAAGTTCCTGCTGGAGAAAGTTCCCCGCACAGGGAATACCGTGTCTCATGAGCACCTCATTTGCAGAACAGCACATACCTGCAAGGTTAATACCCTTTGCACCAACCTTCTCTGCGAGCCTTTTTATCTCAGGATCCCTGCTCGCAACAACAAGAAGTTCAGGGAGTAAAGGTTCATGACCATGGACAACCACATTTACCTGGTCTTCCTTCAAAACACCAAGGTTCATACTTCCAAGGACCGGTACAGGGGTTCCAAACATAATATCCTGTAAATCTGTAGAAATCATGGAGCCACCCCATCCATCCGCAAGGGCCGAGCGTGTTGTCTGCTGGATAATATGCCTGTAATCCTGGTCAACACCCATGTGTGTCCTGTGCATAATCTCCACCACTTCCCTGTCTATCCCTCTCGG
>JAPLKF010000012.1 GCA_026388215.1 Pseudomonadota bacterium
AAACCAAGTACCCTTGTTCCATCAGTTACAATCCCTACCATATTAGCCTTATTCGTATGTTCAAAAACCTTTTCTGGATTTTTCTGAATATCCCTACATGGTTCCGCAACCCCTGGTGTATACCATATAGCGAAATCATTAACATCCCTGATAACACATTTTGGTACTATCTCTATCTTTCCCTTGTAGTAGGGATGCATTTTCATGGCATCCTGAGCAGGTTTTTTTGCCTTTTCAATAAGCTCCTCTTTTGTTACCTTGGATTCTTTCATATCTCCTCCTCAATAAATTTTTCAAACATATCTAACATGTTATAAAAAATCAAAAATAAAAACAAATGAAAATTGAGAAATCGTTAGCATTACAAACCACTTTCTCATTCGAAACCATTTATAAAACTTATATAGCCCCCAAATGAATAAAACAACCCCGGTACCCAGCCAGATAATTGCATATATTATTATAATTATACTCCCTGTTGCTAGGTCGAAAGATCCAGCCTCAGGATCCCTATAAAGACTAAGAAAATCCCAAGGGCGAGTATAAATCTATACGGCAATCTTTTTGGTATAAACTTCGTCATTTTAGAGGAGGATTCAACCGCTCCCTCATTTCCTGATTTCTCTTCCCTCAGCACAATACTCACGTTATAAATGTTACTAATTATACCCTTTTTGTGGTCATAACCAGTAACCCACAATAAAGATACGAGAGGTATTAAGGTTCCTATGATGATAAACATAATACCAATCTTTCTCCCCCTGCTCATAATTTATCCTCAATAAATCTACCATTATTAATTACTGAATAATTGCACATTGTCAAGTATAAGTAGACCGTATCTATTTACAATCAATAGTTCTATGCAGGATAATTTATAACATTGGAGGGGCATGTGGATGCGCACAGGCCGCAGCCCACACAGGCATCTTCCTTTACGTGGGCAATCGGCACATTGGACACAACCTGCGGTCCAAACAGGGCAATCTGTTTTTCCCGTATCTCCATTTCTATTGCATCATGCGTACAGGCATCCTTACAGGAACCACAACCGCTGCATCTTTCTTCATTCACCACAGGCAATACCCTCTCCTCTTCAATATCGAGGAGTATCTCACCAAGGGCGCCAAGGATTTCTCTCGTCTCCCACCTCTCTGCCCTCGGATGCCTCATGAAGCCCACATGGTATCTCTTTCTCCCCCATTTTGTGGGTGACCATCTAAGCTGCGGCTCAGACCTATAGAGAGAAAGGAATTCTTTTTCCTTAAAGAGGTGTACGTAATCGTCAAACCGGATTACTTTACCGGCATTCAAAACGAGTTCCCTTTTGAGTCCGGCAATACGCGCTTTACCATCATCAAAAGCAACTGTCTCCCCCTCTTCAAGGTGGATAAATACAATGCCCTCCCGTCTTGCTTCCTCGTAGATAAGCTCGCCGTATGAGGGCGTGACCATATTTTTCGACACCACGTAGACTGTTTTCCCCGCTTTGTTGAGGTCTCTTGCCATGGCGATGAATTTTGCTGAGACAAACTCATAGAACATCCTGGCCCCTGCATCTTCCGTTCCAAGGTAGAACAGACAGGAGGCAAAATTGCCGTCAGGCAGGACAATTTCAGGCTCAGGCTCCCTGTAGAGCCTCTCATCATTCCTGATAGCTTCCGACGGGAAGTCCGATCCTCTGATGGCGAGCATGCCTGCACCAAAACCCGTGAGGATCGCATCCTTTATACTCATAGGCTCAAGAGCGCCGCCGGAAACATAGACGCCTTCAACATCCGTTCTTAATGGCGCTTCCTCCTTTACAAACCCGAACTCATTGAGGGAAAATCCAAACAATTTGCTCAAGGGTACAAGCTGTGGGTTGGGGCGTAGCCCGATGGCAAGGACCACATAGTCAAAGCACTCTTCCTTAAGCTCTCCACCTGTAAAATACCTTACACTCACTCCTTTCTCATCCTCTTCAAAATACCGCGAATTGGCCCGTACAAAAGTAACACCTGCATCCCTAAATGCCTTCTCCATGTAAAATTCCTGGCCAAAAAACCGGAGGTCGTTATAAAAGACGGTAATTTCCGGCTTGGCCCTTTGGAGGGTCCATTTAATCTCCCGTATGGTGTAAGAACAGCAGACCGATGAACATAGAGGATACTCCTTGGAACGGGACCCGACGCAGAGCACGAATGCCACCTTATTCATGTCCGGGGGAAACTCCGCATTCCGCTGGTCTATAAGGGCGTCGTACTCAAGGCTCGTAAGCACCCTCTTCCCCTTAAACTCAATAGGATCATAAGGGGAAAGGCCTGTTGCTATGATAACTTTGTCCACTGTCAGAGATTGTCCGTCTTCAAGGGTGACGGTGAAAGCATTGTCTTTCTTTTCCACTGCCGAGATCTTACCTTCCCTTATAACCGTGAGACGGGGGTTATCGCGTATCTCATCGAAAAACGTCCTGAACCCGACCCTGCAGTTTGCGATACGCGCCATAAGGCCACCGGGCTCAGCAGCACATTCGAGGATGGTAACGTTATGGTGTTCTTTCAGGGTAACCTTTGCAGCAGATATCCCGCTTATACCGCCACCTACTATCAATACGTTCATATTACGTTATTCTCTCCCATGATATAGAGTACAAGGTCCGTAAGATAGATGATCTTCCTGTCCTTTGAGAAGGTCTTAAGTGCCATATGGCAGAGTGGGCAGAATACCACCATGATCCCTTTCGACTTTTCGAGAATCAGGGTAGAGAGCCTCTCCGTGGCCCATTTGTTGACAAAGAACTGGTTGCCTCCGCAGCACCGGTCTTTTATCTTCTCCCCTTCAATCTCCCCGCCGAAGAAGGTGATTAACTCTTCCATAACATTTCTATTCCTGATGGATGTCTCTTCGGGTCTGAGAAGGACACAGCCGTAATAAGGCGTAAATACTTTACCTTTCAAGTCCCGCTTGACGTTGAGAGAACCCATAATATCCTTCTCAAAAAGCTCAAGGGGATGTAATATGGCAAACTGGTTACCTGAATTGGCCTCCTTCAGGTTTTTGTAGCATGCAGGGCATGGCGCCACGATCTCGCTGCACATGCCTTCTGCCTTTTTCAAATTCTCCCGAGACAGTCTGGTAAGCTCACTACGGTCTCCGTATTCCAGTGCCCCGCAGCAATTCCAGTCGGGGATCTCGTTGAGGCTATGGCCCAGCTTTCTGAATATCTCCCGTACGCCTTTATCAAGCTTGCGGGCAGAACCTGTCAAAGAACAACCGGGGTAATAACCGTAATCCATCCTAAATCCTCTTCACTTTATGTGGCAAATGGACGCTTATATACCCTGTCCATCTTGCCATATATTTTATGTATCCCTCTTTCAGTAAAAAGGGCACTGCTTTCAGAAATACATAGGGCTCGTAGACCCTGCCCCATATGTCGATCGACCCCTTGAAAGCCTTCTCAAAGGGCGAGGCAACGGACAGGCTTTCCCGCAAAGCCCTCACCACCTCCGGTATCCTTATCTTCCACGGGCATGCACTGGTACAGCGGTAGCAGTTTGTACAATAACGGACCAGGGGATTATCCTTTTCTATAGTGTTGCCGAGGAATAGCGAGGAAAGTAGCTCCTGAGGATTCATGTCTATTGAAAGGTCGTTCACAGTACATACAGATGCACATATTTTACATCCCAGGCAGACCGAAAAATCCTCTCTTTTGTATCCGGCAAGCTCTATAACTTTTTCATATTCAATTACATTCAACATTTAAGTGTACTCAAAATAATCGTTCCTTTTTTACAATAAGTTTCATTTCGCAATCAGCAATCCGAAATCCGAAATTTGCATCAATCTTCTGCATCTTTCAACTCTTCCTCAATAAAAGTAAGATAGGGTATACTCTCGTCAAAGTTCCTTCCAGCCATGTAAGAAAACATACCCTGAAGCCTCTCAGATATACCCTTGAAATATTTTGTCAGGGGAACACCCTGCGGACATGCCTCTTCGCATGCCCCACAGCCAACACAGGTCTGTGACACATGGTACATCCTGATAAAATGAAAAAGTTCTCTTCCCTGAGGGAGCATGGCAGAACCGGAACGGAAGACTTTATTGAGCAGCGCATCACCCTTGGGAAGATAATCATCACCGTTGAAGACACAATCAATGCAATAACAGACCGGACACATATCCCTGCAATTCATACACATGATACACTTGGATATATCTTTTGAGAACGTCTCCATATCACTTTGAAAGCTCTCCACTTTATCTTTTGTCTTGATGAGCATTTCTGCCCCATTTGCTTCATAGCCATCATCGAAAAGCGACAGGAACTCTTCTCCACGTTCTGTGTATGGGAATACCAACAGTGAGCCTTTCGTATCAACCCGAATACCTGCGTCCCCCACCACACCTTTTCTTTCCCTGCAAACGGTGCACGGCCAACGCATAGAATCTGTGCCATCAAAATAATCTTTTAAAGCATCTACTTCAGTGGGTATATCCTGGACATCATTTTTCAAAGAAACAGCACCAAAGCAATCGACAGATACCCCGATGATACTCTCCCGTTCTATCTGACTCAGTTTCGTTAACTCCCCGTATGCCCTGATTTCACATGGCCTGAGCATGAGAATAATCTTTGTGCCCTTGGAAAAAAGGCGCCTGAGATATATGGCACCATTTACACTGAAATATGGATTAAAAAGTGAATAATCCTGAAGGTTCTTTTTGAACAGCCTGTGTTTTACCCTGTTTTCTGCTTTCTCAAAACCCAATACGAGGTGTTGCTCGTCTTCTAAGAACTTTCGTAGCGCTCCTTCAATAAGTCTTTTATCAACCCTTTTCCCTTTCATGTTTTTGCTTCCTTTATCTCATTATACATATTTGAGACCTTCTCCACAAAACGCCTTGCTTCGCTTGCACTAACCCAGAAGAGCCTGATCTTATTTTTTATGGAAAATGCATTAAACATTTCTTTTAATGCGGCAATTTTCCGGCGCGTATAATAATTCCCCTTGATAAAATGGCAGTCACCGGGGTGGCATCCCGCAACAAATACACCATCTGCACCTTCAAAAATGGCTTTAATGACAAAAGCAGGGTCAACCCTGCTCGAACATGGAACCTGGATCAGTTTTACACCTTCAGGGTATTTCATCCTTAAGCTCCCTGCCATTTCAGAAGCCTTGAAGGAACAGAATGAACACGCAAAACCTACTATCTCCGGGTTTTTGTCTTTTTTCTCTTCAGTCATGGAACCTCCAGTACTTCAGTGAATAGTTGTTAGTGAATAGTAAATAGTAAAATCGAAATCTTTGGCTCTTTGTTTTTTTGCTATTCACTATACACTATTCACCATACACTGTTTTTATATTGCCTCCAAAATCGCACCTATTTCATCACCAATGTAACTATCAAGGTGGCCCTTAAGGCTAATTGCTGATGAGGGACATGTACTGTTACATAACCCACAACCCATACATGCCGCTTCTTCCACGTGTGCCACCCGCCGTGACTCGTCAAACTTGATAGCCTTGGCAACACATGTCTGTTCACATGCCCTGCAACCACTACACCTCTTCGTATCCACCAGCGCAATAAATGGTTCCACAAAGGTATATCCAAGGTTCAACAGGCCATAGAGCTTTATTGCCGATGCACGCCCGTGGTTAATCGATTCTTCTATATCCTTAGGCCCGGAACACGTCCCCGCAATAAAGATGCCTTTGAGCGCTGTATCATAAGGCCTGATTTTCGGATGTGCCTCAAGGAAAAATTTATCCTTGTCAAGGATGATCTTGAGGAGCGATGCGATATACTGGTTATCCAGGGGTGGTGACATCCCTATAGATAATACTGCGAGGTCAAACTCCCGTTCAAAAGGCATAGTTAGAAGTGTATCTTCGCCCCTTAACAAAAGCCCTCTACTTTCCGGGATTATCTCAGCAATGTTTCCCCTTGTGAAGAGTACTCCTTTCTCCTGGGTATCTTCAAAGTATTCTTCTCCGCCCCGTGGATGTGCCCTTACATCCATGTAAAATGATTCCACGTAGGAATCCTTATAGCGCTCCTTTACCTTTTCAGCTACCCGTAGAGCATTGATACAACATACCCTCGAACAATATGGCTTTCCAATCATCTCATCCCGTGACCCCACACAATAGAGTATGGCTATCCTCGGTTTTTCTGGAAGGGTGAGCCTGTCGAATCCCTTTTCAAAATCCAGCGTGGTAAGTATCCTTTCGTCTTTGCCGTATGCAAATTCTGGCTTAAGTTGGGCATTAAAAGGCGAGAAGCCAATAGCTACAATTACACCTCCTGCTATTATCTTTTTTTCACCTTCTAAGGTATCAAGTGCTGCCTGGTAGTTCCCGAAAGAACCCTCAAAGGAACGTATAGTTGTGGAGGTAAATATCTCCACGTTATCCCTCTGTAGAAGTGCACTTGCCATCCTCTCAACGATCTCTTTCCCATCTATCCTTGCAGGCCAGATATTTTTAAGATTTCTCACATGGCCGCCAAGCTCTGCCTCCTTTTCTACGAGATACACCTGCATACCCATCTGTGAGAGAAAAAGTGCCGCACTTAAGCCCGAAACCCCGCCACCTATCACAAGGGCAGATTTCGTGACATCCACCTGCTTTTCTTCAAGGGGTATATAGTGTACTGATGCATAGAGGCCTGCCTTTATGAGCTTTATCGCCTTTTCTGTATTTTTTTCTATGTTATCGCCAATCCAGGAACAGTGTTCACGGATACTCACCCGCCTTAGAAGGAATGGATTCATGCCTGCCTTTTTTACAAGGTCTTTAAAAAGTTCCTGATGGAGTGCAGGGGTACAAGAGGCAATAATCACACGGTCAAGCCTGTGTGTTTCAACATTATTCTTTATCATATCCTGGCCTGGTTCAGAACAGACAAAAGGGTAATCTTCCGCAACTTCAACGTTAAAGTAATGCTTGAAGTATTCTTTCAACCTCTTTATATCTACAGTATGTTTTATGTTGTGACCGCAATGGCAGATGAATATACCCGTCTTCATCTTTTAAACCCAGTTTTGAGTTCGGAGTGAGGAGTTCGGAGCGTGAAACAGTTCGGAGTTCGGAGACTTAAGCTGTTTTGACTTCTGACCCCTGAATTTTGAATTCTATATGTAAACTCATCACTCATAACTCACCACTCATCACTGATTTATATATTCCAGGCATCTTGAAGCAGCTTCACCACCTGAGGCAACAGTATCAGGTACATCCTTTGGTCCCGAAGCCATTCCACACACAAATACACCTTCCATATTTGTCTTCGATGGGGCAATGGGGTCTATTTTTACAAAACCATATTCATCCCTTTCGATAGAGAGCATATTGTAAAGTTCTTCTGAGCCCTTGTGAGGTCTTACACCTGTTGCGAGGATAACAAGATCCGCCTCAATCTCCTTCAGCTCACCACTTAACATATCCTCAACTCGAACGAGAAGCCCATTTTCTCCTTTTATGATCTCGCCGGGTATACCCCGTATATAGTAGGTACCGCTTTCTTGTGTGTTCTTATAAAACTCTTCGTAATTCTTCCCGTAGGCCCTCACATCGATATACGAAACGTAAACCTCCGCATCCTTTATCCTGTCCTTCACTATACTTGCATGCTTAGCGGTATACATGCAACATACCCTCGAACAGAACCGGGCTCCGCTTAATCTGTCCCTTGAACCTACGCACTGGATAAAGTAAAAACGTTTTGGCACTTTCCCTTTAATTATCAATTCGCCGTCTGTCGGTCCGGTGACCGAGCAGATTCTCTCGAATTCAATCCCTGTCATTACCCCATCAAGAATACCATATCCATATTCCCTTTTTTCCGTGGGGTCATAGAGGTCAAAACCTGGCGCTAAAATGATGGCATCGAAATATGACTCGAGTGTTTCCTCTTTCTCATCAAAATTGATAGCTCCGGTTTCGCACGCCTGAAGACACGCCTTCTTGCATTTGCCCTTTGATACAAAAAGACAACCCTTTCCGTCAATGATATACTTAAGTGGTACTGCCTGGGGAAAGGGTATATAGATAGCCGCCCTTTTCCCCATACCCAGGTTGAACTCATCACGTAGCCGGCCTTTCATAACGCATGCATCTGCGCAGAGCCCACAGGCCGTACATTTTTTTACATCTACAAAACGCGGTGTCTTGATGATCTTTACGTTAAAGCCTTTCCCCTTATGGTGTGCCTCGAGAGGCTTTGCCATGGTTATGAGGTCTATACGAGGGTTTAGCGCCACTTCCACCATCTTCGGCGTTAGTGTGCATGAAGAACAGTCGAGGGTGGGAAAGGTTTTATCGAGCTGTATCATCCTTCCACCGATGGAAGGACCTTCCTCAAGCATTGTTACCTTAACACCGCAGGAGGCAAGTTCAAGTGCAGCGGTAATACCACCAATACCCCCACCGACTACGAGAACCTTTTTCACGTGAGAATCTCCATAATAAACACAGCCTTTAGCCGTCAGCTATTAGCCCTTAGCCTTTAGCTGATAGCGGATCGCTGAGTGCTTTCTCATCCTTTGACCATCTCTTTAAGTTTATCCCTGACTTTATGCATATCTGCAACAATACCGTAATGGGCATACTGAAAGATTGGCGCACCAGCATCCTTATTCACCGCTATGATACAATCAGAGTCTTTCATACCTGCAATATGCTGGAAGGCACCGCTAATCCCCATGGCGAGATATACTTTTGGTTTGACAGTTTTCCCCGATGTGCCTACCTGGCGTGGTTTTGGCAACCACATCTTATCAATAACAGGTCTTGAACCGGAAAGCACTGCCCTTAAAAGACCTGCTAACTCTTCATAATTCGGGATTTCATCCTTGTTGCCTATCCCTCTTCCAACGGAGAGAAGGAATTCTGCCTTTGTTATATCGATCTCTGTCTTCTCTTCTTCAACATATTCGATGAAGGTCCTGCTCGTATTGACAGCAACGTTCTCAATAAACTCAATCTTTGGAGAAGTTGCTTTCTCGGCCACAAATTCCTTAAAACTGCCGCTTCTCACGGTAAGTACATAAGGGGCCTGCCCTACGCAACGGAACTCTCCAAAAATCTTATCTGAATAGTAACTCTTATAGAATGCACCTGTATCTTTGTCATAACCGCTCACATCCGTAATGAGTGGCAACCCAAAACTACCTGACAGATAGGCAGCGGACTCCATTCCAGAGGATGAATGGGTGAATAGAACAAAATCAGGTTTCCCATATGTGTTCATTGCCTGCTCAACTATACCTACAAGATTGAGGGGGTTTAAAAAGGCTTCCTCATCTGTTTTTACCTTTATTATCGTGTCAACCTGCTTTTCACTTATTGTATATGCGTTATCGGGTATCAACAAACAGGTTTCTTTACCCAGAAGAGAAGAGATACCAATAGTATCAAGATTTCTTTCTTCAAAAATGCCTCGCCTCACTTCACCTACGATAAGTGCGCAACTCATTGGTACACACCCTTTTCCTTAATTATCCCGAGGATCTGTTTGCATATCTCTTCAAGTTCTCCACTCAACATTGTTGCACCACCCTTCTTTAGCGGATAGACCCACTTCACAACTTCTATCAGGGAGCTCATACTCTCTTCGTAATCTTTTGCTTTAAAGACCTTCCGTTCCACCTTAGACGCCTTTCTCACCCCCATTATAGAAACGTACCGGGGCTCATTTATACCGCTCTGTATCGAAAGCACACTGGGGAGCATTACCTTTACCCGCTCCTGTAGTCCACCCTCGAGCTCCCTTCTTAAAATCAAATGGTCATTTTCTACATTATCAATACCTATGACCATCGATGAATAAGGGACTTTCAAGAGGGCAGCAAGGATGCCGCCAACAGATGCGAACTGATCATCCTCAGATTGTACCCCTGTAAGAATCGTATCGAATGGTATGTTTTCCTTCTTCAGGAAATTATATGCCAGCATGGCTCTGGCATAGGGATCCTGTAAAACCTTTTCAACCTCAATCAAAAAACCATCTTTTACACCCATGGCGATTGCCCTTCGTAATACCTCATCAGATTCGGCATCTCCTATAGAAATCGCCGTCACTGTCCCACCGGTCTTCTCGGCAATCCTCACCGCCTCTTCAACAGCATAGTTATCCCAGTCATTTACTTTGAACGGTAGCTTCGAAAGGTCAACCTCCTTACCATCACCTAAGATTCTTAATTCTTCCTCTTGTGTTGCAGGAACTCTTTTTGTGAATACTAATATGTTCATATCACAAGACCTCCATTAGTATTTCTGAAAGCTCTTTCACAACCTGTCCCTTTTCAGTTGCAGGGTCCTCAAGGGTCATTACGCAGAAAGGACAGCTCGTTGCAATTACTTCAGCCCCTTTGTCAACTGCCTCCTGGACACGCACCTCGGCATTTCTCTGATAGGTGGCTTCCACCTCAAAGAACATCCTTCCGCCACCGCCTTCGCAACAAAGTGAGTTCTCTCTCGACCTTGAAAATTCGAGCAACTGAAGGCCCTTGATTGCGCTAAGGATATTGCGTGGTTGATCGAAAATGCCGTTCTGTTTGCCGAGAAAACAGGGGTCATGGTAAATGACCTTCTTTTCATACTGCCCTTTTATGTCAAGAGCACTGTTCTTTATTAATTCCCAGACCACCTCTGTATAATGGGAAATCTTTATGCCGATGTCACCATACTCCTTTTTTAAAACATTCATGCAGTGCGGAGAAAGGGTGATAATCTCTTTTACGCTATATTCCTTAAAATTAGCGATATTCTCTTCCTGAAGCTCCTCAAATAAGCCTGACTCCCCTATTCTCCTGATTTCATTGCCGCAACAGGCTTCTTCCTCACCAAGTATGCCGAATTCAAAATCAGCCTTTTTTAGTATCTGGGCAACATTTGCAGGGATCACCATACATCTCGGGTCATAAGCCTGGATACAGCACACAAAGAGCAATCTTTTTTCCTTTGTTTCCGATACATGGGGGATTTCAAAATCGAGTTTTTCTGTCCAGGCGTCCCTCTTGCTACGTGAAAGCCCCCAGGGGTTTTTCTGCACAAAAGTGTTTTCAAGGGCTTTCTGAAGAGAGAGAGGAATCTGCCCATCTTCCACAAGGGCAGATCTCAGTTCTATAATTACTTCAGAAGGCTTTACATCCCTCGGGCATCTGAGTGTGCAGGCACCGCAGGATGTGCAGTACCAAGGGACACCTTCTTCGATTGCATACTGGAACTGTTTCTTACGAATCAGCATTCTTATGTTGAATGGTGTCTTGCCAGCTTCCGGGCAGCTCCCTGTGCATTTTCCACATTGTATACAGGTAAGGACTCTGGTGGGATTGAGACTCATCAATTCCTCTTCGTAGCTAACTAAACGTTTAGTATAACAGAAACTTTTTATTTGTCAACCCCTTTTTTCTGTCAAAAATTTCCCTTGACTTTTATCAACCCATGGATAAAATATAATATACTGAACGGTTAGTAATGAAGGTCTGGTGAAAAATATAGTAAAGAAGAAAGAGAGCACTATGGTAAACATGAAAGACCGGATAATTAAGGAAAGCATCCAGTTATTTCTACAAAAAGGCTTTAAAGGCACCTCAATTCAGAACATCACCGATGCCCTCGGAATCACCAAAGGTGCATTCTACTGGCACTTCAAAAGTAAGGACGAGCTGCTCAACACAATCATTGAAAAGTTCGAAAAGGAGTTAATCAATGGCCTCCTTGAGCACATGAAAGGTTTTGAGGGTGATTTTGTAAAAACGTTCCGTGAATATCATAAATATATCAACGAGTATGCACGCAATAACGGTGAATTGTGCGTCCTGTCTACAACGCTTGCTGCAGAAATATCGGGAAGTGGCACGAGCGCAGAGAAAAAAATAAAAGCGGTGTACAGTAAATATATTGACTTTATCAACTCCTTGCTGGAAGGGGGGAAAAAGGAGAAGTTTTTCAGTGATACCTTTGATACGTTACTCAATGCCCACATCATCCTGGCGATTCATAACGGTATCCTTCTCCAGTGGTTTATGAACAGGAAAACAATCGATGGCCCTTCCTTTGCGAGGACTTACCGAGATGTCATACTCTATGGTATGATAAATAGAAGCAACAAAAAAAACTAATTTAAGGGGGTTGTTATGAAAAGATTGGTATTTTATTCATTGGTGTTATTCACTTTTTCTCTTTTTGTTTCTCCATCTTTTGCACAACAGTATATTACACTCGGTATTCCGACCTCATTGAAACTCATCGAAGGTTATGAAGGCAATAAGGCTGCTCAGCTCGCCGTGGAAGAGATTAATGCAAAAGGCGGGGTAAAGGTAGGGAATCAGAAGATGTTATTAAAACTTGAAGCCCTTGACATAAGGGATGGAGAACCGGGTGTTCCGGTTTCAGAGGCATTACTCGGCATAGAAAAACTTATCCTTGATAAAAAGATATACGCAGCTATTGTGGGGAATTTCAGGTCTGAGGCACTCCTCGCTGCGATGGATATTTACTCAAAATATAAGGTCATCAATATCGGAACGATTGCTATGACCCCTAAATTTCAGGAAAAAATCATGAGTGACAAAGAGAAGTACAAATACTCCTTCAGGAGCGCCCTTGATTCCAGATATGCCTCCGGCTACGTGCAGAGCTATATGAATTTCCTTAACAAAATGTTTGGCTACAACAAAGTCTACATAGCCACCCAGGACGTGCTCTGGGCAACCGGAATCGGGTCCCTCATGGAAAAGTGGTTTAAAGATAATGGATGGGCTGTGGCAGGTTTTGATAAATACCCTGTGGGGGCAACGGATTTTTCTGCAGGGCTCATGAAAGCAAAATCTGCCGGTGCCCAGGTAATCATGGCTATATTTGACATGCCTACAAGCGGCATACTTGTAAAACAATGGAAAAGCATGAAGGTCCCTGCTCTCTTGACAGGTTATATCTCACCAATTACGGGTTCGAAGGCATGGAAAACCTTTGGCCAGGACATTGAAGGTGTCTTGGAGACGGTGTGGGAAATCGGATACTTCCCGATAAAGGCATATCCACCTACTGTAAAATTCTCCGCTGCATATGCAAAGAGATGGAAAGAAGATATTCAATCCGGACATGGAGCAGCACCAGCTTATGATACGGTGTATATACTCGCAAATGCGATAGAAAAGGCAGGAACGCTCGACCCTGATAAGGTTGTAAAGGCAATTGAAGAGACAGATATGCCCGGGGTAGTTGGCAGGATTAAATTCGATAATAGCCACCAGTTGATATTCGGCAATGACCCAAAAACTACAGCCTGCGGTGGTGTTTTTCAGTGGCGGAAAGGGAAAATGGTGTTGGTGTGGCCTGAGTCACTTGCAAGTGACAAAATTGAAAAACCTTCATGGATGAAATAGGGTTATGTTCGTATATGGCCTCATAAACAGCGCTGTTCTTGCCCTTATGGCGCTTGGCTTTAACCTGACATTCGGTATCAGCGGAGTAGCCAATTTTGCTTATGGGGCCATATACGTAGTTGGTGGGTTTATAACATGGGTTTTTATTAATCATTTAAACCTGCCGTATGCTGTTTCGGCAATTTTGACCATTGTTATCATAGGTATCTTTGGAGCCCTGGTCTACAGATTCATTATAAAACGGATCAGGGGACTTGTCATATCTGAAGTCATTGCTACTTTTGGGATTTCTATAATATTACTTGAGCTGCTGAGGTTTATCGGTCTCATTGGGTTCAAATACTCTTTACCTGTCTTTATAGATGGTTCTGTAGAGATTCTTGGCGTCTATGTTGACATTCAAAGGTTGTTTATCATCGGTTTGGTAATTCTTGTTATCATTTCACTTTATGTATTTACACATCACACCAAGACAGGGCTGGCATTCCGCGGGATTGCCCAGGAAGAACATACTTCGCTCTCCCTCGGTATAAATCCTGACCGGATAGCAAGCCTGAGCATGGGTATGGGTTCGGCACTCGGTGCTTTTGCTGCTATTGTGATACTCCCCCTCGGTACAATTACAGTAGACAGCGGGTATGATGTTTTGATTAATGCCTTATCTGTCTGCATTGTCGGGGGGCTTGGAAGCACATTCGGGGTGATTATTGCAAGCTTTATAATAGGCTATGCCCAGACTATAACAGCAATGTATCTGGCTCCGCACTGGACGATGATTGTGAGTCTTTTTGCAATACTTGTAATTCTCGTTATCAAACCCTCAGGTCTACTCGGCCATCAAAAAGAATTAGAGGAGCGGGTGTGACACGAATTTGCGATTTCGGATTGCGGATTTCAACTCATCTAAATCAATGATCATTATGTGGAATTCATATGAAGAATAGGGAAAATTATCGTAAAGAACGGATAGATAGGTGTATAAAGGCTCGTTCTGACGATATATATGCACTATCTTCATATAAAGAAATGTGGTATCTCATATTTCCGAGGGTTGTCCCTATTATAGGTATTGCCATACTCGCCTATTTTCTTCCCTTATACTGGAAAAAGGTTGTAATTACTACATGTATCGTTGCCATGCTCGCCGTTTCATGGGACTTTTTATCGAGTTGTGGATTACTATCGCTTGGCCAGGCGCTATTCTTCGGGATAGGCTCATACACCGCCGGTTGTCTTAACCACTATTTTCATGTTCCCATATATCTAACTATTCCTATCGCAACAATATGTGGTGGTTTCATATCGACTATTCTACTTCTCCCTGTTATCAGGCTGAGGGGCATCTATTTCGCAATGGTGACACTTATCCTGCCCCTTATGCTTGCAAGAGGAATAGAGGCAACACATATATTCGGTGGTAATGAAGGAATAACGGGTTTGAGCCCCTTCCCTAATGTGTGGGTAGAACTTACATTCATCATTGCCGGTATGTGGGCAGCCTTATTTGCACTGAGGCGTTTTATCTCGTCGGACTACGGTTTAATCTTTGTGAGCATAAGGGATAACGACAGGGCAACAATGGCATCCGGCATCAACATATACTCATTCAAGGCACAGGCACTTTTCATAGGGAGCAGCATTTGTGCCTTCTGCGGTGCATTCATGACGCATTCATATATGTTTACCGGCATCCCTGTCTTTACAATGGAATTCTCAATCCTTCCAATTGCTGCATCCGCCATCGGTGGTATCGGGACCCTTGCCGGTCCCCTCTTAGGTGCCTTCATCCTTGTTCCCTTATCAGAAATTCTAAGGGAATTCGGCACATTAAGAGTTGTATTTTATGGACTGGTTCTTGTCGTCTGTGTTGTCGCACTTCCTGAAGGTATATTCCATTACCTCTCAAGAAAATATAACGAGATGGAAAGATGGGTAAGGTTAGAATAGATGGCCATCCTTGAGATAAAAGGTGTAACAAAAAGCTTCGGAGGTGTAAAAGCTGTAGACGATGTCAGTGTAAAGGTTGAGGAGAATACCCTCCTCGGCATCATAGGCCCCAATGGCTCAGGAAAAACAACTTTAGTGAATATAATAACAGGCTTCATCAAACCTGATAAAGGGAGTGTGCTTTTTAAAGGAAAGGAATTGATTGGCCTACCTCCATACACAATTACCAACTTAGGGATAGGAAGGGCTTTCCAGATGGTAAAACCTTTTTTCCACCTCCCTGCCTTCAAGAACCTCATTGTCCCGCTTTCCTCCAAAAGGGTAAGATCCACATCAGGTGGGGGTTATGGCGATAAAGACGCAGTTGCCCTCGATATTCTCGAAGAAGTCGGTTTTGAAAGGGATTCCTCTGTCCCTTATAAAACAGCAAGTGTGTTGCCGCATGGGTATTTAAAAAGACTTGAACTTGCAAGACTCATATCTTTGAAAAGTGAAATATTCATCCTCGATGAACTCTTCTCGGGCCTTTCAATTGCAGAAGTAACAAGCATCTTACCCATTATCGAGAAAATCCTGCTTGAAGGAAAAACTGTAATCATGATTGAACACAGATTGAAAGAGCTCTTCAGGATTGCAAATAAAGTAATCGTATTCAATTTTGGCAGAAAGATTAAAGAAGGAGCACCGAAGGATATACTGGAGGATGAGGAAGTAAAAAAGGCATATCTCGGGGTGGAGGTATAGGGATTGCAGATTTCCGAATGCGGAATGCGGAATAGAAGCCGTAGGACAGTACGTGAGGTCAGGGCATGCTGAAGGTCGATAAGCTTATGGTTTTTTACGAAAACGCCCTGGCCATAAATGAACTTTCGATCCATGTGGATGAGGGTGAGATTGTGGGTATCATTGGCTCTAACAGTGCCGGCAAGACAACCCTTATGAATACCATCTCAGGATTACTCCTCGATACAAAATTAAAGGAACAGAGGAAAGGCGGCGAAAGGATAACAATCTTCGGGAGCATCTCTTTTATCGGTAAAGATATTACAAATACATGGGCTGACGAGAGGGTGAAAATGGGTATCGTGCTTTCACGTGAAAGGCATCCCGTTTTTGTTGAAAGCGATGTTGAAGAGAATCTGAAGATAGCCTCCTATCTCTCCCCGAAAAGCAAAATTAAAGAAATGCTATCTTTTGTGTATGATCTTTTCCCTGCCCTTATCCCTTTAAAGAAAAGGAAAGCCGGTTTCTTAAGCGGTGGTGAACAGCAGATGCTTGCCGTCGGAATGTCGCTGATGGTTAAACCGAAATTGATGTTGCTCGATGAGCCCCTTCTGGGGCTTGCCCCAACAATACAGGTAAAACTCATAGAATCCATTGTAAAGATTAGGAAAGAAACAAATGTGACAATTTTGATATGCGAGCAATTTGCAAGACCTGTTCTCCCTATTATTGATAGAGGATACGTTCTTGAAAACGGAATGCTTGCCCTCGAGGGTACGGGAAATGAGCTTTTCAACAACCCTGAAATAAAGGCTGCTTATTTTGGAGTTTAACTGAATGAATGTATATCAATCTTTCGTAGAAGTAGTAGAGCGGTATAAAGGCAGGCCTGCTGTCATCTATCTCGGCGAAGTACTCAATTATGGAGACCTCTTTGAAGCAGTTGAGTGTTTTTCAACAGGACTCAAGTCTCTTGGAATAAAAGAACGGGAAAAAATAATTCTGTATATGCCCAATACCCCCCAATGGATCATCAGCTGGCTTTCCATCCAGAAGATTGGGGCAGTGGCAGTTCCCATAGCCCCTATTTATACTTCCCGCGACCTGAGATATATCAGCGGAGACTCAGGCACAAGAACGGTTATCTGTGCTGATACGAATTTTGGTTATGCAAAAGAACTAAAAGAAGAAGGCGCCCTTGATAATATTATTATTACCAGGATGGGGGACCTTTTGCCTCGTTATAAAAAGCTCATAGGAAAGGCCTTTGATAGAATACCCGAGGGCAAGATTGAGAAGGGGGAAGGTATCTTTAGGTTTACAGAATTAATGAAAAAAAGAACTACTATGGAGGGTTTTCCTGTCAATGAGCATGAACCACTTGAGATACTCTATACAGGCGGAACAACAAAGAATCCAAAGGGCGTCCCTATCAATCATGCCCTATTCCTTGAATCTGTGAGAGCCCAGATGGAGGAAAGCTATCCCATTGTCCCGCCACCGGAAAATATAACACTCCAGGGCGGTCCCCTTTTCCATATCCTTGGACAGGTTTTTGGGCTTGGTCCACTCTGTGTAACTGGCGACTGTGTTGTTGTTATGCCAAAAGTAAATATTGATGCATTCCTGTATTTCGTTAAAAATTATAGAATTAAGACATTTTTCGGGGTACCAGCCTTATACAGGATGATTCTCGAACATGATAGGGTTGATTACTACGACCTTTCTTCTCTTGTGTATTGCTTCAGCGGTGGCGACGTTCTCCCGCAGGAGATTGCGAGGAGATGGAAAGAAAAATTTGGTAGAGAGATATTCGAAGGTTACGGTGCAACAGAGACCTGCGGTGGTATTACCATGTCGCCGGTTGTAGGAGAAAGGCCTCCAGGGACGATTGGCAAGGTGCTCTATACAAAAAAGGTGAAGATTCTCGATGAATCCACAGGAGAAGAAGTCCCTGACGGTGAAGCAGGAGAGCTCATCGTTTCCTCAGAGCATATGGTTTATGCATACTGGAACAAAGAAGAAGAGACAAAAGAGTCTTACATAGAAAAAGATGGACTGCGATGGTATAAGACAGGAGATATTGTAAAAAGGGATAGCAACAGTTTCTACTATTTCGTTGACAGGACCGCCGACACAATCAAACACAAAGGGTACAGAGTATCTTCCTCGGAAATCGAAGCAGCACTACAGGATCACCCTGCTGTTTTTGCTGCATGTGCTGTCGGGGTACCTGACGAAAAGGTCGGTGAAAGGATAAAGGCTTTTGTGGTATTAAAGCAGGATGTGAAGGGGGTGACAGGCTATAATCTGATACACTGGTGTAGAAACCACCTCGCATCTTATAAAGTTCCCCATTATATTGAATTCAGGGATATGCTTCCGAAATCAAAGGTAGGGAAACTCCTCAGGAGAGAATTAAGACAAGAAGAAAGAAAAAGGTTTGAAGAATAAATAACAAGAATCAATAATATCTAAAAATAAGATACAAAGAGGTGGGTAATGGAACTCACAACAGAACAGGTTGATATAAAAAAGGCAGCAAGAGAGTTTGCTGAAGGTGAATTTAAAGAAAGAGCAAAGGAATTTGATGAGAAGGAGGAGTTTGATCTATCCCTATGGAAGAAGGCTTGTGAATATGGATTTGTTGGCACTTTTATTAAAGAAGCGTATGGAGGACATGGGCTCGGTTTCTTCGAGCATGCCCTCATATCAGAAGAATTCTGGAGAGTTGACCCGGGTTGCGGGCAATCAATCCTTTCCTGCACCTTCGGTTCCGAAATGATACAGGCCTTTGGTACAGAGGAGCAAAAGAAACTATACCTGCCTCCTCTCGTAAAGGGCGATGAGATCACGGGATTTGGTATAACTGAACCGGATGCAGGAAGTGATGTAGCATCTACAAAAACAAGTGCAGAGAGAAGGGGTGATAGGTATATCATAAATGGTTCAAAGATGTTTATTACAAACGGTTGCATTGCAAACCATCTGCTGGTATTCTGCTTAACCAATCCAGGCGAAAAAGACCCTCACAGGAGACATAGCGCTATAATTGTGGAAACCGACAGAAATGGATTTGAAGCGATAAAAATTAAGGGAAAAATGGGGATAAGGGCAAATAATACAGCTGAACTCCACTTTAACAACGTTGAAGTACCAGCCAGTAATATTATCGGGAAAGAAGGTTATGGCTTTTACCAGCTTATGGATTTTTTTAATAAAACGAGATTACATGTTGCCGCCCAGGGGGTTGGTGTTGCCCAGGGGGCATTAGAGATGGCTATCTCCCATATAAAAAAGAGAAAGGCTTTTGGAAAAACCCTATCCAATTTTCAGGGTATTCAATTCAAAATTGCAGAAATGGCCACAAGAATTGAGGCAGCCCGTGGCCTCTACTGGAGGGCAGCATATCTCTTAGACAAAGGTAAACCTGATTCTGCACTCATATCAATGGCTAAATGGTACGGAGGAGACACGGGTGTATATGTAACAAACGAAGCCTTACAACTACATGGTGGTTACGGGTATATCGCTGATTATGATATCCAGAGATTCTATAGAGATGCAAAAATAGTTGAAATCTACGAGGGTTCAAAGGAGGTTGAAAAGGTTATCGTAGGATTAGAACTATTGAAAAAGGTATTTTAGAAATTTACACGCTGCAGATTTTAAGACCTTCTTATTTACCCCGTTTTCTTTGTACCAAATATTTATTTTCACACTTCAGGGTTGCTAAACTGAACAAATAGTATCCTTGACAAAGTGCTGTATTATCGGTTAATCTATATTTAAAATATGGGCCCATAGCTCAGTTGGAAGAGCCACCGGCTCATAACCGGTAGGCCCCTGGTTCGAGCCCAGGTGGGCCCAAAAAAGATAGAGATGGCAAAAGAATTCATTGGACAAAAGGGCAACAATGTTTTTAGAGGGGGTATACCAAAAGGTATACCCCCTCTAAATTTATGGAGGTATTAAATTGGAACAAGAATTAAAAACTATTTACGAAGCACAAAAAATAAATATACAAATCATTGAAAATGAAAGAAAACTACTATTGGCTCCTAAAAAGATTGAGGCAATGGATAAGGAGATTAAGGGGATAAAGGATAAGGTTGAAAAGGAAAAAGGGATGATAGAGGAACTTGAAAAAGAAAGAAAGAGAAAAGAGAAAGAGCTTGATGTTGAGAAGGAAAAGATAAAAAAGTTTGAGTCCAGGCTCTATGAGGTAAAAACAAACAAGGAATATCAGGCATTACTCAAAGAAATAGAAGGGGCAAAAGAAACAAACGACAAGACAGAAGAAGAGATTATAATAATAATGGAAAAGGTTGAGGAATTGAAAAAGGATTTTGAATCATCACTCACACACCTTAAGAAACGGGAAAAAGAATCAGAAAACGAAAAAAACAGGTTAGAAAAAGAAATAAATTCAATGGACAAAACCATTATGGATCTGAAACAATCAAGAGATAAATTACTTTCTACAGTGAGTGATAATATAAGGGCAACATACAACACGCTTATAGAAAAAAGGAATGGGATAGCAGTAGTAAATGTAAAAAACGGTGTCTGCTTCGGGTGTTTCATGAATATTCCTCCACAACTTTTTATCGAAGTAACAAAAAACAGACAACTCATATTGTGCCCCAGCTGTAATAGAATATTCTATTTTATAGACGAAGAATGATGGAATGGCATATATACATTGACGGGGCATCCTCAGGCAATCCAGGAGAGTCAGGAGCAGGTATTATAGTTTTTGATAACAATGGTAATGAATTATTCAGGGATAGTATATACCTTGGGCAAATGACGAATAATATGGCGGAATATGAGGCCCTAATTTTTGCACTTCAAAAGGCCAAAAAATCATTGATAAAAAAGGTATCTGTCTATACAGATTCCCTTCTTGTCACAAACCAGATACATGGAAAATATAAGGTTAAAAATACAAAATTAAGGAAATATGTGGAAGAGACAAAAAATATTATAAGAAATTTCAATAGTTTTGCGTTAAAATATATACCAAGGGAAGAAAACAAAATAGCAGATAAACTTGCAAAGGATGCAGTAAATAAAAAGGGGTAGACGGGTGGTCGCCCCGTTCAACGGGGAGGAAAGTCCGGGCATCAAAGGGCAGGATGGTCCTTAACAGGGACTGGGGGTAACCCTAAGGAAAGTGCCACAGAAAATACACCGCCCCCCTCGCTTTTAAGCGAGAGTGACAAGTTAAGGGTTAAGAGTAATGAGTTAAAGATTCTTTAACTTTAAACTCCGAACTCGAAACTTCGAACTCCAAGCAGTAATGCTTGGCGGGGTAAGGGTGAAAAGGTGAGGTAAGAGCTCACCAGCACTTAGGTGACTAAGTGGCTTGGCAAACCCCATCCGATGCAAGGCCAAAAAGGGAGCTGTCAGAAATGACAGCGAGGATAGCCCATCCTTCAACCCGGGTAGGCCGCAAGAGATTCAGGGTAACCTGAATCCGTGAGAGAAATGACCACCGGCTGGCTTGCCAGCGACAGAATCCGGCTTACAGTCTACCCCTTTTTTTTTAAAATGCAATGAAAAACATAATTCCATAATGGTGGTTAATTGATTACAAGACCTCTGCTTATCATTTTTTTTGTTTGTTCCTGCCTGTTTTTTTATAACCTGTCAGCAAGAGATTTCTGGGCTCCAGACGAAGGGGATTTTGCAGAGATCGTGAGAGAGTTAGATAATAATTACATCGTACCCCATCTTAATGGCAAACCGTATGGAGAGAAACCTCCCCTCTTCTATTACATAGTCTATGCATCTAAAAAGGCACTCCACTGGACAAAAGATGAAACATCCATGAGGATTCCTTCAAGCCTTTTCGCCCTCATAGGCGGGATATTTTTCTTTCTCACAATCCGGAAATTCTTTAACAGGAAAAAGGCGATACTTTCAACCTGTATCCTTATAAGCGCCCCGCTCTTTTACTGGCAGGCACGATATCTTCAGGTAGACATGGTCTTTGCTGTATTCATTGCCTTGAGCCTCCTTTTCTTTTTCTGGTTTTACCATGGGGGTAAAAAGGCCTTTTTATATCTCTTTTTTATTTGCTCGTCCCTCGCCTTTATGACAAAGGGACCGCTTTCAATTATTTTAGTATTCCCCGTAGTTCTGATACATCTGTCTTTAGAAAAGGACTTCAGGGTTCTTAAAATGAAAGAAACCTACATTGGCATCCTCATCTTCATGGCAATCATCCTGCCATGGTATCTTGCAATATATTTTAAAGAGGGCATGCCTTACCTTTATGAAAACATCGTGCGTCAAAACCTCACAAGATTCTTTGATGCATGGAGTCATAAAAGACCCATATATTACTATTTGACCACCCTACCCCTGGATTTTTTTCCCTGGAGCCTCTTTCTGCCTATGGGTATCTATCTCGCCGCAACTCAATTCAGGCATGACCCAAAGATAAGGTTTTTTCTCATCTGGTTTTTCTGGATGTTCGTATTTTTATCAATCTCTTCGGGCAAGATAAGTAAATACATGTTACCTGTATTGCCATCCATTGCACTGATAACTGGCTTCACGATTACAGAAGAAGAAAGTAAATATAACCTCTTCATGTTCATGTTCCTTTCCATACTTTTTTTCATCCTGGGTATATTTCTTTTCCTTTACAAAACCAGTATATATCCTGAGTTTTATTGTGAACGAATACTATACGGTTCACTGTCCATAGCCCTCTCAATCATCATATACCTTCTCTTACGGACTAAAAACCTGACCAATGTATTCATAGCCCTCTTCTCTTTTATGGCAGTACTTTACATGATTGCCAATATATCTGTGTATGAAAAGTGGAACCAATACAAATCCCCCAAACCCATGTGTGATAGAATAAAACCCTTTGTCAGGGATGGCACCCCCTGGGTGTACTATGGAAGCATGAGGGGCATTTATATATACTATATCGGGACATTTGCAATCCCCGTGGATGAACATAAGACCGAGGAATTGAAAAAACTTAAAGGGGAACTCAGGGAATTTTTTATCCTTACAAGGAAAAGGGATATTAAAGAGGTATCCGGGACACTAATAGATGTGAACCAGTTATTTGAGGAGAAGATCGGGGACACCGTGATGGTCTTTGCACACTACAAGGACAAGATGTAGAGTTTTATGAAAAAAATATCTATAAATATTATATATTTATCTGTAATACTTATCCTGTCATATTTATTTTTTTTTCATAATATTGGTAATTATTCATTAAAAGAACCTGATGAAGGCAGGTATGCGGAAATACCAAGGGAGATGATCGAACTTCACGATTATGCTGTTCCGCACCTGAATTATGTCAGGTATTTTGAAAAACCTCCACTTTTTTATTGGATAGTCGCATTTTCTTACAAGGCCTTCGGAATTAGTGAATGGTCCTTCAGATTCCCAAATGCCCTATCTGCACTACTATGTGTAATAATTTTATACTTATTTGTGAGAAGATGGTTCAATGAGGAGGTAGCCTTTATATCCTCAATAGTACTCATGTCATCATTCGGTTTCTTTTCTATGGCAAGAATCGTAACCCTGGATATGTTCTTCACCCTCTGGCTATTCCTGTCACTCCTCCTCTTTTACGGATACTATAGAGAAAAAATACCGTTTCTACTCTATTCATTCTATGCGAGCCTTGCCCTTGCAACGCTCGCAAAAGGGCCCGTTGCAGTCCTACTTGTAGGCATTACAATCCTCATATTCCTTTTTACAGAAAAGAAAATATCCTTTCTCAAAGAATTCAAATGGATAACCGGCATACTGATATACGGGGTTATTACAATTCCATGGTTATTGGTCATCTCCCTGAAGGAAAAGGACTTCTTTTATTTTTTCTTTATTGACCAGCATCTGTTGAGATTTTTGACCTCGAAACACAAAAGAACAGGTTCTGTGTTTTACTTTTTTCCTGTCCTTTTTGGTGGTATGTTCCCCTGGTCCATCTTTATACCGAGGGGCATTGTCAGCCTCTGGAGGAAAAATGAGTTAAGGCTACTTATTATATGGACCCTTGTGGTGTTTGCCTTCTTCAGCATATCAAAATCAAAACTGCCTCCATATATTCTGCCCGTCTTTCCTCCTCTGTCTATTATTATCGGTTACATGTTTCATAAAAAATGGGAGGAGGTTATAGAAAGAAAAAGGGAGGTCATTATCTCCATATTTATCTTCTTTATCCTTTCAACCTCAGTATTTCTCTGTATGAGCAGTACCTTCAACGAATGGATTGGCAATATTTCAAAAGATGCTGTAGATATTCTTAGAGATTTAAGGGCCTTCTCCATTTATATCTCCCTGGTTTCAATCATTTCAGGATGCCTCCTTTGCTTCAAAAGGTTCGACAAGTTTTCTTTTGTGTTCTCCATATTCACAGTATTTTCATCACTTGTTGTGTTCATGCTGATGCTCAATGTAAATATAATTGACAGGCTCAACACTACAAAAAGGCTGAGCAATGTAATCAATTACCATAAAGGTGGAATAGATTACCTTATAAACTACGGCTCCTTTGAAGAAACACTGCCTTTCTATACAAAGAAAAGGGTGATACTCGCATCCTATAAGGGAGAATTGGAGATGGGCTCAAAATATGAAGATACAAAGGACCTTTTTATGAACGAAGAAGATTTTATAAACCTCTTTGCATCAGACAAAAAGGTATTTTGTGTTCTAAAAGAGAAAAAAATTAAGAGATTAAAGGAGAGATTATCTGAAAGGATTAATATAGTCATCTGCCAGAATGAAAGGTGCCTGATCTATAACCATTAATTATGTTACTGGATTCACAAAGTTAGCAGTTTTTCTTGACATTTAGTTTGTTGTACGTTAAAAAGGGGACAAGCAAAGGCTTATATGAGCAACTTTTTTGACAAACTTTCAATCAGAGAAATGGTAAAAGAGGACCTTGATCCTATTGTAGAAATAGATACAAAGGTACTCGGAGAAACAAGAAGGGACTACTGGGCTACAAAGATTATAAAACAGGCAGATACAAGGCCCCTGGATGCTTCACTTGTCTCAGAGATAGACGGAAAAGTAGTAGGCTTTATATTTGGAGAGGTAAGTGGATGGGAATTTAAGGTTCCTAACAATATTGGCTGGATTGACATAATAGGTATAGACCCGGATTATCAAAACAGAGGCATAGCAAGGGTGCTTGCGAATACCCTGATAACTAATATAAAAAAATACGGCGTTGATACAATCTATACACTTGTAAACTGGAATGACTGGGACCTTCTCCAGTTTTTCCATGCCATGGGCTTTTCACGGGGTGATATGATAAACCTCGTTTTAAAGGTATAAATCATTCACTATCTGAGAAAATAACCAATAACCAAATTACACCATCCAAACAAATTCCAACCATCAATGATTAATGGCTAACATATTGAATTTAATATTATTTAGAGCTTGATTATTGGTGATTGGTTATTGTTTTTTTATTGCTATCCTTCAATTACAATCTTTAACTTCATCCTTGGATAGACTTTGCTGGTTTTCAAGTTGTTTGCTGATTTGATGGTTGCTACATCTACCCCGTATTTACTGGATATTGTTGATAGTGTTTCACCCTTCTTCACGATGTGGTAGGTTTTAGTGGTCTGCTGTTCAGGCTTATCCGGTCTATCGGGTTTCTCTGATTTCGTAAGTGAAGCAGTCTTTACCTCGGTGTTCTCCTTCTTCACATTCTTTGCAACCGCTGTTTTTTTAGAAGGCGTTGAAAATCTCGGTATGTTTAAAACCATACCAGGCCTTAATTTTAATCCTTCCTCACAATCGTTTACCAGATAAATATCTTCCTGTTTCACTCCGTATCTCTTCAGAATTTTCGCCAGGGTGTCTTTCTTTTTGACCTTATAAGCCACCACATCCCTTACCTTCCTCTCCTTGCTCAGTGCAATTTCGAGATTCCTATTAAATTCTTCCAAATTCACGGGAGATGACAGTTTGATGGCATAATTATCCATCTTCGGTGGTGTTATTCCCCTTAAGATTTCAGGGTTGTACGATTTCAATTCAGATAAATCCATAGAGTTTGCCTTTGCTATAGCCGAGAGTGGGGTTGCACCCGGAACCTTTATTTCAATAAATCTTATGGGGTCGTCATACTTTATACTGCCAAAACCAAATTTTTCTGGATCCTTGGCAATTATTGCCGCAGCAATAAGTTTCGGGATATACTCCCTTGTCTCCCTTGGAAGGGCATTATACTTCGCAAGCTCCCAGAAATCGTTTGTATTGTGCTTTTCAATCGCCCTTTCTACCCTCTTTTCACCTGCGTTATAACCTGCTGCCGCAAGATACCAGCATCCGAATTGATTGAAAAGGTCTTTTAAATATTTTGCCGCTGCAACAGTAGACTTTTCAGGGTCCTTTCTTTCATCTATCCAGTAATTCACCTTAAGTCCATATCTTCCACCCGTTGAGTAAATAAACTGCCATGGTCCGCATGCCTTAGCGCGAGAATACGCCTTGGGGTTAAAACCACTTTCTATCATGGCAAGATAGACAAGGTCTTCAGGCATGCCATGTTCCTTTAATATCTCCTTTATAATGGGGACATAGTACCTTGCCCTTTTTAACCAGTTCACGAAAACCTTTCTTTTTTCTGTGGTGAAATATCCTATATAATATTTAACAGCATCGTTAAATACAATGGGTATGTCAAAATCTTCGAATGTATCATGTTCTAAAAGTGATATTATATCATCTTCATCATCAATATTTTGTTCTCCATTTTTAACTGAAGTGATATTTTTTTTGTCGACGGTGCTTAACCTTTTTGACACTTCACCCTTTGATGTTTGAACGGGGTCTTCTTTATCTAAAAGAGTTTCACTTTCAAGATAGGGGGTACTACCAATTGTGACAACCTGTCCGCTTGTTGCACATCCTGCCAAAAATAATAAAGCGACAACGATTATAGTTATCCTTTTCATTCTCCCCCGATAATAAGCAAAAATGATACCAAACTCATTACCTTGATAATAAAGGTTAAACCCTTATCATGTCAACAAAAAAATGTGTTTTTACGCTACCCCAGTGTTTTTCCATTGAGTTCCCTGTAACCATTTGCAAATTCATAGGCCTTCATCCTCTTTTTGTTCTCCAGCTGCACTTCCTTTATAACCAATGCCCCATTGTGGGTAGACACATAAATTCCATCTTTACTCACACCAGAAACTACACCGGGACCCTCTTTTCCGTCATAGCCTTTCATCTCTCCATCAAATATCTTCAGTATCCTCCCATCCAGAAATGTGTAGGCTGTCGGCCAGAGAACGAGGGCCTTTATCTGTCTCACTATCTCCATTGCCCCTGCATACCAGTCTATCCTGCCCATCTCCTTCGTGATGATAGGTGTGTATGTGGCTTCTTCATGGTTCTGTACAATACCATCTTCCATGCCAAAATTACCTACCCTTTCAATAAAACCCGGAAGTATTTCAGAAGCCCTTTTCGAAAGCCTTTCAGACAGGGTAATCATATTATCTTCCCTTTTAATCACCATATTTTCCTGATAAAGAATATTACCGGCATCCATCTTTTCATTCATCCTGATTAGCGTGATACCTGTTTCCTCTTCCCCATTCCATATTGCCCACTGGATAGGTGATGGGCCTCTATACTTGGGAAGCAGCGAGGGATGAACGTTTATTGCACCGATAATCGGTAAATCCAATGCCCATTTGGGGACAATAAGACCAAAAGAGGCTACAACAAACAATTCGGGTTTCAATTGCTCAAGCTGGCGGGCTGATTCATCCTTGAAGGACTCTATTTCTATTAATGGGAGGTGCATATCAAGGGCAGCCCTTTTAACCTCATTATCTTCAAATATATAACCCCTGCCCTTCGGCTTTGCCTTTTTTGTGACCACACATATTACAGAATGAGAAATTGATTTTAATGCAGGCACTGAAAAGCTTGAAGAACCGAAGAAAACTATGTTCATTTCCCGCTTTTTGTATATTTCTTCTTAAAGAGGTTTCTCTTTATCGGACTCAGATAGTCAATAAAGAGGATACCGTTCAGGTGGTCTATCTCATGCTGGAAGGCCCTCGCCAATTGACCTTCACAGAACATCTCGAATGGCTTTTCCTTTAACGTTACGCCCTTCACCAGAACATTCTTCGCCCTCTTCACAAATTCATAAAAACCAGGCACACTCAAGCACCCCTCCTCAGTAATAACTTCAGACTCCATTGTAACAATTTCCGGGTTAAAAAGTATAATGGGTTCGTTTTCCTTATTTAAATGGGTATCTATTACAATAAGCCTGATAGGCACTCCAACCTGGTTAGCGGCAAGTCCAGCACCATTCGACAGCCTCATTGTCTCTATCATGTCTCCCGAGAGCCTTATTATTTCATCTGTGACCTTTTTTATTGCTACGGCCTTTTTCCTGAGTACAGGGTCTGGATACGTTTTAATCTTTATAAACGCCATGCTATATTTTTAAATCATATTACTGCGTTAGTCAACCATTCTATTGATTCCGGAGGATGACATTTCCTCGCCATAAGCTGTATAATCTTCCCATGAGATGTCTTGTTGGTACCTCTGGCTGGCAGTACTCGCACTGGAAGGGCATTTTTTACCCTGAAGGTCTCAAATCAGCTGACTGGCTATCCTTCTATGCACAACATCTCAACACCATTGAGATCAACGTGACCTTCTACAGGGATGTAAAGGCTTCAACATATAAGAAGTGGTACAGCACAGTGCCCGATGGTTTTTTGTTTTCCCTCAAGATGTCAAGGTTTATTACCCATATAAAGAGGCTTAAAATAGAAAGCACCTCAATAGCCCGTTTTATGGAAAATACTTCCGTCCTTCAGGATAAGCTTGGTGTAATTCTGATACAGCTTCCGCCGGGACTTAAATTTGACGAAAAGCTTATGCATGACTTTCTTGAGATGCTGGATAAGGGGTTCAAATACACGATAGAAGTGCGTCATAACACCTTCATTAATGATACATTTTTTTCGCTCCTCAAAGAGAAGGGCATTGCCCTGTGCATAGCGGATACTGCAGGCAGGTTCCCTTACTGTGAGGAAATCACCGCTCAGTTTGTCTACATAAGGCTCCACGGTGCAGAGAGGCTCTATGCATCAAATTACAGCGATAGAGAACTGCGCATATGGAGAGACAGGATACTTCTATGGGGAAAGGATACCTTTATCTACTTTGATAATGATTTTATGGGCTATGCAGTTAAGAATGTGATCGCCTTGAAAAAGATGCTTTGATACTGAGTATCTTATGTTATTTAATGACCTCCGGCATTATCATCCACCCATAATCTTCACAAAGGTATTTCCCCTCATTCATCGAGAAAATTAATGACCTCGCCATCCGGTATAGGTCGCATTTTCCCTCCCTGATTCATATCACGCACCATGCCTGCTTCAATCACAGCATCGTCTGTATAACCCCGCTTTTCCCAGAATCCAGGAAGATAGTAATCCATCAGTTCTATCTTCACAACACTCTTTGCTGATTTATAGCCCCACAGGTAGGGACAGAATACCCTCATAGGACCCCCATAATCCTCATCCAGATATTCCCCATCAAATTCATAAGCCAATAGGGTTCTTTCCCTGAGAGCCACATTGATAGAGATTGATGTATCGTATATTTTCCTCATTGACCAGAAACGGACATATTTTACAGAATGTACTGCATTCACTGCCTCCAGCATATCCGAGACCTTTATCCCGCCCCATCTCCCCCGAACTGAAAACCTGGTGACACTCGTAAGACGGGCATCGGCAATAGTTTTGGGCATTTTAGAGAATTCCTGCCAGGTGAAAGTTTTCGGTTCTTTACACAATCCTTGAACCTCAATCTTCCAGCTCTCGCGGTCTAAAATGCCTGGATGACCCTCTACCCAGAATACCGGCACATTTAACCTTTTTAACTTGCTCATGGGTTTACCTCCCTACCATTCACATTCTCACCTATAAGGAACCATGCTCCCTTCATATTATGACCTTTTTTCTATGATACCAGATGTCCTGGACGAAGAGAACAAGCTTATTTTCCTGAATCCCTATCCTTACAAAAATAAATAGAATAAAAAGGTATGGTATTTCCCTCTCCTATATTGTAATACTATTTTCATTATTTCAAATACCATATAAGGGGGTTCAAATGCGTAAAAAAAGAATCTTTCTTGCAGTTTGTGCGGTTTCTATGGTTATCGGTGTATTCTTTCTCACAAACAACGCCTTTTCCTTGCCCGATGGAAGCTATCAACAAACCTGTAAGAATTGTACTGACGATGGCAATACGTTAAGGTGTGATTGCAGCTACAAGGGCAAATTCAAATCCACATCTCTCGCCTACAAAATCTGTGAAAGTGGCCAAATCTGGAATGATAAGTCAAAGTTGAGATGTACACCTCAGGGGAGCTTCAAGAGATCCTGTAGCAATATCTCCTGGAACGAGAATTTCTTAACAGCTATTTGCAAAAGGATACAAAAAGGTAAGACGATCCCGAATTCTGGTTTTAACTACAACGCATGTATCAATAATGGTCAGGACATTACAAACTGTGATGGTTCTTTGCGATGCGGTGGCTGTAACTAACAACTGAATATGAAATATGGTCTTTGAACACCACTTGACGAGAAAAAGGATAAAACAATGTCACAGGCAAAAAAGGATGATAGAGTGAAGGTCCACCCGAAAGATGGCTATGGCCAGTATAAACAAGAGCTTATTGGTGTTGCTCAAAGATCAAAAATACCTCTCTATTGACATATTTAAGGCGCCTTCATATCGGATAGTAGGAAGACGCCTTGTCATTTTTGTTTCGGATGCTTTATAAAATATATGCGTATCCCCGCTTCTTATGATGGTTCCCCGGAGAATGGTAGTACCTTTTTATCTTTAAACTGCAGCCTTAGTATAACTCTTCCACTTTGACAAATGCACAATTTTTTTCTTTATCGAGAAATTTGCACCAACTCCCGCATTCTCTATCGATATATGGACACCTCTTATGCTCTGTCATGTTATTTCCTTCCGGACTTTTCGCCAGCCTTTTATGTTTTACCAGATTATTGCAGGAAAAGAAAGTTGTCTAAACCTTTGTAGTATACAATTGACACTTAAGCAGGGTTTTCTATATACTGGACACAAGGCCATTCTGAAGAAACAAGGAATTAGGAAAGGAGAAGTCATGAGAAAAATAAGACAGATATACGTGGTAATGGCAGTATTTATTGTCTCTCTGTTCGTGATACAAACATTCGCCTTTGCCACTTTCGCAAGTAGTGGAGATACACAGTATGCAGAGGCAGAACAGTTCGAAACAAAGGCATATTACCAAAAAGCCCTCGAGCTATATAAGGCTGCCAGGTCGCAGTATTTAAAAACAGGCAATGCTGTAAAAGCCCAGATGTGCCGCGATAAAATATTCAAGATGACTGCGATTCTTATAGAGTTTCCTTTTAGCGAAGAACAGGCGATGGCAAAGTTAAATGAGGTATTTGAAGGCTTTTCCGCAGAAGAAAAAAAGGCGCTTATTGGCAAGCTTAAAGGTGAACGAGTGATAATCGACGGCAATCCCCGTTATTTCGAGCAATTCACATCGAATATCCTTTTCAGGCATCCCGAACTTAGAAAAAGGCTTCCAAAAATATACGAACATTATAACGTAATTGCGAAAAAGTACGGCGATATCATATTCAGGCAGCTCGATAACACATACATGCTAAAACAATGGAATTCATACATCAACCCTCAAACGTACATTGCAGATGTGAAGGTCGACATCCCGAGGAAGGAACTTCCTGAAAAAGGGATATACAGGCTCTGGATTCCTGTGCCAATACTACTCGATTCCCAGAGGGATGTAAGGGTCATTTCCATTGAACCACAAAAATATCTTAAAAGGACCCCTCAGCTCGATTATGACATCGGGAGCGCCTATTTTGAAATTCCCCTTGATACGGTAAAGGAAGACATCCACATCTCCATGAAATACTCATTCACTCACTACGAGCAGTATTTCACCGTTGACCCGGGAAACGTTGGTGAATACGACAGGACATCCGAACTCTACAGGCATTACACCTCATCGAGTGACAACATCATCGTGAATCCGGAGATAAAGAGGAAAGCCCTTGAGATGGTTGGCAACGAGAAAAACCCGTACCTACAGGCAAAAAGGATATATTATGAAGTGGTAAACAAATACCGGTACAGCTATATGCCCCATCTGTACCTTTATGAGACGCTTAAGCCAGAATCGCTCTTTGTTTTGGAGAATGGCTATGGCGACTGTGGCTCACAGTCAATGATTTTTGCTGCTCTCTGCCGCTCCATAGGGATTCCCGCCAGGGCAATCGGAGGGATGCTACTTACCCCCGGGTCACCCTCGACACATTTCTGGGCTGAATTCTATATCCCCAACTACGGCTGGATACCTGTTGATCCAACGATAGACGAGGTTGTGCTCTATTCAGACGAACTGACAGAGGGTGAGCGGAAGAAGGTGCATGAGTATTTCTTCGGTCACCTGGACAACCGGAGGATGGTAATCCAGAAGGATGCGGACGTACCTGTCGAGCCGAGGGAGAGGGAAAGGTCTGTCTTTAACACAACCCTCCAGATACCAAAAGCAGAGTGTGAGACAATGGAGGACCTCCCCATCATACCCGCACTGAAAGGTTATGATATTACAATCGAGACGCAGTATTAACTATACAGAATAATCCTCTATAGATTCCCACGGGCAAGCCCGTGGGAATCTATACAGCGAACACCGTGAGCGAGAGGGGGAGGCTCTGCGGGCTTTGCCGGTGGAGGGGGCGACGCAAGCCCCAGTAATAGATTTTAGTTGAGTATATTAAAGTACGCCGTGATCCTCCGCTTGCATACCGGACACAAAGGTTCTATCAGGGTGAAGGTCTTTCCGAAGACATCCACTTCCCTGAAGAAAACCCCCGGCGCATCGTAGAGTTCTTTTTCGTTATAAACCTTACCGCACACACAGGCCGGAATCTCCTGACGGATTGTCTTTCCATGGAACACCTTATCTGCATATATCGTAATTAAATGTCTTTCTTCTGCTGTCATACTATAAATATAACACCGGTTTTGATGTTGTGCAACACCTATAAAAATCCCTTTACCGTATAACCCCATGAGGTAATTAAGGGACAAAAATGTTATGGTTCAAGCTCTGACTCCAATTATGTTTCCAAGGGATTGAGTGAAAAGTAAAGATGTGATCTTTAATAATTTCCATTATTTTCTAAATATTCCCTTCAGCTTTTCCGTTGCTGACCCAACTTCTTTCTGCACACCTTTACCCACATCCCTCGATGCGGAATCGGCTGCCTTGAGTCCTTCCTGAAAAGCTTTGGTTACGGCTGAAGAGGTGATCTTCTCATATAGCCTCGCGAAAACCTCACTAAACGCCTCCGCAGGGGACTTACCATTCTTTCCAGTACCTAAATTCCTGAGGTGGAGTTCTGGAAGTGAGGCGCTTATACGCTGACCTGCAAGCCCGGGTACAACAAGATTGACTTTACCATCCTTTACGATGAAATTCCTTATCAGGATTTTCTTTTGTTTGCCCTCCTTGCTGGGTTCCTTCCTTGCTGTATCCTCGGTGCCCGTTTCCCTTTTGATATTTTCGAGAATGGCCTTGAAGTTGTCGGTGTTGCCCCTTCGCTCGTAGGTTATCTCTGGACGAAGTAGCTCAATCCTGTCTATAATAATTGTATCAGAAGTTATGGATTTCTTTTCCAGATTAATAGAGATTAACGCCACAGTCATTGCCTCCGGCGATGTGAATCCCCGGGGGTTGCCGAGGTGAAAGTCTTTGAGCGTTGCCTTCCCGCCAAAAAGAGAAATGCTTACATTTCCCAGGCGGACCTCAGTCCTGGTGATCTTCGGGCCATAGACATTGACAGCCTCCCTGATGATAGGTCCGAGGTTAGAAACGAGGACTACAAAAAGGATCACAACGATCAGGACAAAGGCACCAGCACCAAGAAAAATCCATTTTTTCATATATCATGCCTCCTTTTCAAAATGTAAATGCCTTAGTGTAAAGGACAAGCGTTAAGTGATTGTCGCAAAATAAATATTATATTTCAAGACCTATCCTAAATAGGTTGTCATATTTAATGGGTAGCCCCCAATTAATCGTTGAATTACGACGGAATGTGTAGTAGAATAAAAACATATACGCAGCCGCTTCACACACCTGCCTCAAATAGAAGTACCATATGTAGTTGTTTTGAGAGACCACGAAATAGTTTTACACCAAAACGGGCTGCATCGCATTTTGAATCAAGAATGTGTGGCCTATATAAAGGATGGAGATTTCATGTTAATAGGAAAGATTATGACAAACTCTAAACAAAGGCTCCTGGTGACGGTAGAGGACCACAAGGGGATAAAGGTTATTGATTTACGGGTGTATCAGATTATCAATGACGGTGAACTGATGCCAACCGCAGAAGGCATTTCCTTTGCGCCTGAAAAGGTTGATACTGTGATCAATCTCCTGCGGGAAGCACAAAAGAAACTATCGGGAATAGAAGCATAATAAGCCCATCCCCTCCGGTATCTGATCGTTCTTTGAAGTTGTGTTATATAGAGCTTATAAAACCTCATGCTATTTAATTGCATGTCCGGCAAAACATGGGGATTAGGAGGTTATCTTGGCAAAACACGGTGGAGAGTTCAGGAGTAAGAAAAGGCAAAAGGAATTATCACGATTGCAAAAACAAGAAGAAAAGAGGCAGCGTCGGTTTGGTGGACAGACAGCGAAGGAAACCGGCACAGTAGAAACAGTTCCAGAGGAAAGCAAGAAAGATCTCGAATAAGTATTGCAATCATCCTGGTTTTGTGATATGATTCAACTGGAGTTTCGGAAACCTTTGTTAGTTGCTACCACAAGAATCTTCATTTTTGTCGTCACTTCGTAACACAGTTCCGTATTCTTCCACATTCTAAAAAGGAGGTATGTCGATATGGCGAAAGGAACTGTGAAATGGTTCAACGAGTCAAAGGGTTTTGGTTTTATTACAAAAGATGACGGCGGAGATGTTTTTGTTCACTATTCTGCCATTCAGGACGGTGGTTTCAAATCCCTGGCTGAAGGCGAAAGTGTAACCTTTGATGTTGTAAGTGGCCCAAAAGGCCCCGCAGCATCAAACGTAGTAAAAGGCTAAGCCCATAAAGCAGGTTCAGGTTATCTGGACCTGCTTTTCTTTAGAACACCCCGAGATAGGACTGTTAATCAGAACCGCCACCGAACCATTCATACTATAATGAGGGAGTATGGAACAGAGCAAAATTAGAAATATCGCAATCATCGCCCATGTGGATCACGGGAAGACAACACTTGTAGACCAGCTTTTCAGACAGAGCGGAATGTTCCGCGATAACGAAGTGGTCGAAGAACGACTCATGGATTCTATGGATCTTGAGAAGGAACGTGGCATAACAATTTCTTCAAAGAATGGTTCCTTTATGTATAAGGATTTTTTTATTAATATTATCGATACACCAGGACATGCAGATTTCGGCGGCCAGGTCGAAAGGGTCCTTAAAATGGCTGATGGCGTGCTTCTCCTTGTGGATGCAGCGGAAGGGCCAATGCCCCAGACCCGTTTCGTCCTCAAAAAGGCGCTCATCCTTAACATACCTGTTATTGTCGTTATCAACAAAATAGATAAACCGGCAGCCCGGTGCGACTGGGTAGTAGATCAGGTCTTTGATCTTTTTGTAAAACTGGGCGCACCAGATGATATACTTGATTTCCCCGTTATTTATACCTCCGCAAAGAGAGGTTACGCAACGCTTGATCATACCCGGAACCACGGTACGATGATTCCGCTTTTCAAAATGATCGTAAATTCTATTCCGCCTCCAACCGGAAATCCCGAAGCCCCCCTGCAGATGCTTGTGAGCTCGCTCGCCTACTCTTCCTTTCTCGGAAGACTGGCAATAGGAAAAATAACCTCGGGACTTCTAAATATAAACAAAGACGTTATTGTTGCAAAAACTGACGGTTTCACAACACCTGCCCGTATCACAAAGATCTACCGGTTCAAAGGTAGTGGCAAAGAAGAGGTCGAGACTGCCGGTGTCGGCGAAATAGTTGCGGTAGCCGGTATGGAATCTATTATGGTTGGCGAGACCCTTACCGACCCTGAAAACCCCCTCCCTCTGCCCGGTATCGAAATAGACCCGCCAACAATATCCATGAACTTTATCCCTAACGACTCGCCTTTTTCCGGAAACGAAGGGAGATTTCTTACTTCGAGACATATCCGTGAAAGACTCATTCGTGAGACGCTATCGGACATTGCACTCATCTTAGAAGAATTAACCGATGGTATTGGATACAAAGTATCCGGGAGAGGTGAGCTTCACCTCTCGATCCTTATCGAAAAGATGCGCAGGGAGGGCTATGAATTTCAGGTTACACGACCCATGGTTATATTCAAAGAGGGAAATGGGGGAAGGCTTGAGCCTTATGAAGAACTCACGATTGATGTCGATGAACCTTACTCAGGAAACGTGATCGAAAACCTCGGGAAAAGGAAAGGCCAGATGGTCGAAATGCACCAGAATAACGGGACGGTCAGGATGAGGTACAGGGTTCCAACCAGAGGGCTTATTGGTTTCCGTTCAGAATTTATGACCGAGACAAAAGGTATGGGTACGATGAGCTACATATTTGACGGTTACGACCGGTATGCCGGTGAAATAAAGAACCGCAACAACGGGGCTCTCGTGGTAATGGAACAGTGCAGTACCGTGGCGTATGCGCTCTTTAACCTTCAGGAAAGAGGACAATTATTTATAGGCCCCGGTGAAAAGGTTTACGGTGGCCAGATTATCGGAGAACACAGCCGTGAAAATGACCTGGTGATAAACCCTGCGAAAGGAAAAAAACTTACAAACATGAGGGCCGCGGGCTCTGATGACGCTGTTATTCTTACCCCCTTCAGAAAAATGAGCCTGGAAGATTGCATTTCCTACATCAATGAGGACGAACTCGTTGAAATAACGCCCCGCTCAATCAGATTACGAAAGATCATCCTCGACAACCTTCAGCGTAAAAGGGCACGACTAACCGCAGCAAAGGCTTGAGAGCACTCTTCCTTCAACCTCCCATTGAAGATTTAAACCTGTGACCTTCCTGTCCTGTGTCAACAAGTTTTTGATATTTGACACCTTCGCAGGCGAGGGTTAGAATGAGGCGTGCTCATTATCGGTAACCTTATGCTGCCGCTCCCCTGCATGCTTGCCCCTATGGCCGGGGTAAGCGATCTGTCCTTCCGCCTGATTACCCGTGCCTTTGGCGCTCCCCTTGCCTTTACGGAGATGATTGATGTGAGGGCTTTACACCACAAGGATAAGAGAACCCGCCACATGCTCTCCTCAACCCCTGATGACCGCCCCTTGGGTATACAGTTGCTGGGTAACGATGAAAAAAATATATTGAAAGCCCTTGACGCCCTCGAAGGATACAAGTTTGACCTTCTCGATTTCAACGCTGCCTGTCCCACCCCCAAAATTACGCGCAAGGGAAAAGGGGCAGCACTCCTCAAAGAGCCCCGCAAACTCAGGGAACTTCTCAAGGTACTGGTTGACCATTCGAAAGTCCCTGTAACTGTGAAGATCAGGGCAGGGTGGGACCCCGATTCGGTAAATGCAAGGGAGATTGCCCTCTATGCCGAAGATGCCGGCATCAGCGCCCTCTTTATCCATGGTAGGACAAAGACCCAGGGATATAGTGGGACCGTAGATTATCAGGTAGTCAAAGAGGTGAAGGAAGCCTTAAAGATACCCGTGATTGCGAGCGGCGATAATATTTCAGTGCCCTTAATCAAGAAGATGTTTGACGAGACCGGCTGCGACGGCGTGGCGATCGCCCGGGGCTCTCTCGGAAATCCCTGGATATTCAGGGAAATAATCCGCTTCTTTCAGGATGGCACGCTTTGCGAAAGACCAGATGTACATGAGCGCATAGCTGTAATGAAGAACCATCTGCACCTGTCGGTGGAACATTATGGGGAAAGAAAGGGTGTGAGCAGCTTCCACAAATTCTTTATCTGGTACACGAGGGGACTTGCGGGCATGAAACTGCTCCGCGACAAGGCTTTCAGGACAGACATGGCAGATGCACTCCTTGACGTCATCGAAGAGCTAAAAACGCTCGATAAGATAGACGACAGCATCTGCTCTCAAGGTCACTTCCCATTGCTTAAATAATCGCCGAGCAGTCCCCTGCTGTGTTCATCATCATGGCAGTAGACACAAAGGTTTTCCCAGTTAGAACCATCCGGTGGATTATTCCTGTGATTGCCGTCTTTATGGTGAACGGTGAGAAGATGCCTGTCCTTATAGTCAAACTCCCGTGCGCACTTGGCACAGATGAGGCCGTGGATTCGGAGCGACTGTTCTCTATAATCATTTTTCGGGAGATTGTCCTGCAATTCCTTTACTATTTCTTCAGTGGACTTACCGCTCTCCTTCCACCTTGTTCCTGTCTTGCTACGCACCGTATATCTTTTTTTTCTCATCTTCGCACCCCTGACAACCGCATATGGGGGTCAAATCTTTATCCTTGACTTATATATTCAATAATTCCTTGAATCTGCCTTTGCAGTTGGGCATCTTTCTCCAGTTGAATATGCAATCTTTTCCTTCCTACGCTTACTGAACTGTAGTCAACCCCCATAATCTCACCAATCTCTCTCTGATTCATACCAGCGTATCGGTATAAGAGATCCATTGTGAGGGGACGCGCAATGCTCTGGTATCCTTTTTTTAGAATCTCTTCCTTTGTTACCCCCACATGTTTGGTGACTGCTTGAAAGATCTTTTCTGGTTCAACCTGTTTCAATATCATCTTTATGGCCGGCATTTCTCTCTTTGTTTTGATAGGTTCAATAATATGTTTTTTTATATTCTCTACGAAAGGATTGTCACCAACAATACCGTGTCCTTTTCCTTTTTCTAATGGATTGAATGTTTTTGATAATCCACTTTCAACAAAGTCTCTATAGCGCTTTTTGTCTCCTCCACAGTAGTTCAGGGTATCGTCCAGGGAAAGGAACGGATACCGATTCTTTTTCGCACTGTAATCCGGATAACTGCTCCACGGGTAATCCCTCAAATACTTTTTCTTCTCATCGATAGGAAGATTGGATAATCCTCTCATCCGAACCGGGTTGAAATGGATGTACCGGGAAACCTCTTGAAGATAACTATCTGCATCTATAACAAAGGATTTGTAACGTCCCTGGTAGAGATGGCCAGTTTTTTTATGTCGTTTGTTAAAGTATGATGTGTAGGAGATATTAAAATGGCGCATAAACTCCTGAAGATTGGCCAAGGGTGTCTTAACAATGAGATGGAAATGGTTTGCCATGAGGACAAAGGCTAATATCTGCACCTGATAGATCTCACTTGAACGTTTCAGGAGATCCAGGAAATATTTGCGGTCGTAATCATTAAAAAATATCTTTTGCCGGGCATTCCCCCTGCAGGTAAGATGATAGTATGCATTCTCAAATTGAATGCGGAGAGGTCTTGCCATGCTGAAAGTTAAGTTAAATTTATTTGAATGTCAAGAATAAAGATTTGACCCCATTATTTGCTACCTTCGTTCTTGCGCTTTGAATAGCAATCCTTACAGTATATCGGACGGTCATCTCTGGGTTTAAAAGGGACTTCGCATTCTTTCTTACACTCTGCGCAAATCGCCTTGTGCATCTCCCGTGGCCTTCCGCCGTATCCACCGTATCCACCGCTGCCACCTTTCTGATATCCCATGTTACCTCCTTTTTAGCTTTGCTAAAGATTTTAGTCCCTAAGCTAATTATTATAGGACTTTCGTAGAGGAATTTCAAGTGTTTCTTTATACTACAGTGACGTCCTCATTCGAAGCCTGCTCTGAATCAGCCTTGGCCTGTATGTTTTTTTTATCCAGTTTGCTTTGTTTCTTTTCTTCTGCTTTCTTTTTCTTTGCCAATTTTTTCTCTGACAACCATACCTCTTTTTTATAGTATAGCACAACGGGCAATGGGGTTTATCTACTTCCGTGCGTCAATGTACCTCCGCATATGGGGGTCACACACCTATACCACGAGCTACGAGCCATCAGCTATTAGCTCAATTGATTGACTTTTGAAGATTTGAACCTGTGACCTTCCTGTCCTGTGTCAAGGACCGACGCCTATCTGTGACCTTCCTGTCCTGTGTCAAGGACCGACGCCTATCTCTATCCCAGACTTTTCCGCCCAATCTCTGGCGATCATTGTTGCCTGCTCAAGTACGGTTTCGGTTGCCTTTTTCTGTTTGTCAGGCGGATACCCATATTTTCGAAGAACTCTTTTTACCGCTACTCTCAGTTTAGCCTGGACACTTTCTCTTAATGTCCAGTCTATGGTTACGTTGTTGCGGATGGTATTTGCGAGTTCTCTTGCGATTGTTCTCAGCGTCTCATCCCCAAGCACTTTGACTGCGCTGTCGTTGACTTCGAGGGCATCGTAGAATGCAAGCTCGTCATCTGAGAGGTTTAGCTTTTCCCCTCTCCTGTTGGCTTCGCGCATGTCTTTAGCGAGCTGTATGAGTTCCTCAATGACTTTTACGGTTTCTATTGTTTTGTTCTGGTACTTTCTTATGGATTTTTCGAGCATCTCGGCAAAGGATTTCGACTGGATGAGGTTCTTCCTGGACCTTGTTTTTATCTCGTCGTTCAGCAGTTTTTTGAGGAGTTCGAAGGCGAGGTTTTTGTGCTGCATACCCCCTATTTCTTCGAGGAACTCGTCTGAGAGTATTGAGATATCGGGCTTTTTCAGTCCCAGGGCGTCGAATATGTCCACAACTTTGTCTGAGACTACTGCTTTTGAGATGATTTGCCTGATGGCTGAATCGAGCTCTTCCTGTGTCTTGCTTGTCGTGGTGGTATTCTTTATGAATTGTGACTTGACGGCTTGAAAAAATCCTACGTCATCCCTTACCTTTAAGGCTTCTTCGTTTGGTACTGAGAGTGCAAACGCCAATAATAGCTCCGATGTGTGTTTTACGAATCTTTCTTTGCCGTCTTTCTGTGCAAGTATGTAGTCCATTGCCTCCGCTATTACAGACATTTTTTCTTTTGGCGCTGCCTTGAAGAATTCTTTGTAGTTGAAACTTTCAAAGAGGGCATTGACTAACTCGTATTTTTCGAGCATCTTCGCCACTGCCTCTTCCTGATCAATACCGACTTCTTTCCTGTCGCCTTCTGTGTATTCTGACAAAGCCTTTTTCAGTTCGTCTGCTATGCCTATGTAGTCTACTATTAGTCCTCCTGGCTTGTCTTTGAATACCCGGTTTACCCTTGCTATGGCTTGCATGAGGCCGTGGCCTCTCATGGGCTTGTCCACGTACATGGTGTGGAGGTTTTTCACGTCAAAGCCTGTGAGCCACATATCCCTTACGATTACTATTCTTAGCGGGTCGTCGGGGTCTTTCATCCTGTCGCCGATGTCCCGCCTTCCTTGCTTGTTCCTTATGTGTTCCTGCCAGCTTTGGGGGTCGCTTGCCGAGCCGGTCATGATGACTTTGATTACTCCTTTGTCGTTGTCTTTGTGGTACCACTCAGGTCTTAGCTTGATGATTTCGTCGTGGAGTTCTACGCATATTCTTCTGCTCATGCAGACTATCATTGCTTTGCCGTCCAGTACTTTTAGTCGGTCTTCAAAGTGGTTGATTATGTCTCTTGCGATGTTCCTTATGCGCTTTTCGCTGCCTACCAGGGCTTCGAGCCGTGCCCATTTGCTTTTGAGCTTTTCTTTCTTCTCTACCTCTTCGCCTTCCATTACTTCCTCGAATTCCGGGTCAATCTTTGGCCTTTCTTCGGGCTTCAGTTCAAGTTTGGCGAGCCTGCTTTCGTAGTATATCCTGACTGTTGCGCCGTCGTTGACGGCTTTTTCCATGTCGTAGATGTCTATGTAGTTACCGAATACAGCCGGGGTGTTCCTGTCTGCTTTTTCTAAGGGTGTTCCTGTGAAGCCTATGAATGATGCATTTGGCAGGGCGTCCCTCATGTGCCGTGCGAAGCCGTCTATGAAATCGTACTGGCTCCGATGCGCTTCGTCCGCTATGACAATTATGTTCCGCCTTTCAGACAATAGCGGGTATGAATCGCCTTTTTCTTCCGGCAGGAATTTTTGTATGGTGGTGAAGACTATCCCGCCGGAGGCTACTTTGAGAAGTTCTCTTAGCCTTGCCCTTGTTTCTGCCTGTACGGGGGCCTGCCTGAGTATTTCCTGGCACCGTCCGAAGGTTCCGAAGAGTTGGTCGTCAAGGTCGTTTCTGTCTGTGAGCAGGACTATTGTGGGGTTGTCGAGGGTGAGGATGAGCTTTCCTGTGTAGAATACCATGGTGAGGCTTTTGCCTGAGCCCTGGCTGTGCCAGATTACGCCGCAGCGCTTGTCGCCTTTCGGTCTGGATGCTTCTATTGTGGCTTCTATTGCCTTGTTTACTGCGTAGTATTGGTGGTAGCCGGCAATCTTCTTGTGGGTGGCATGCTCCTCTTTCTCAAAAACGATGAAGTGCCTTATGATGTCGAGGAATTTGGTCTTCCCGAACATGCCTTTCAGGAGGACCTCCATTGATTTGCTTTTTATCTCTGACTTTATCTCTTTGCCGTCTGTTGTGCGCCAGAGCATGAACCATTCCTTGCCCGAGGTTATGGTACCTGCGCGGGCTTCCATGCCGTCGCTCACTATCAGGGCTTCGTTATAGTTGAACAGGGATGATATCTCATGCTTGTATGTCTGGAACTGGTCGAAGGCTTTCCAGACCGTGGCGCTCTCATCAACAGGGTTTTTTAATTCTATGACTGTAAGGGGGATTCCGTTGACAAAGACGACTATGTCGGGCCTGCGGTTGTAATTGTTCTCAATGACGGTGAACTGGTTCACTGCCAGAAATTCGTTGTTCTCAGGGTCTTCGAAGTCAAAAAGCCATACCGTGTCTCCTGCGATGCGCCCGTCCTTTTTCCTGTATTCTACGCCCACGCCGTTGACGAGCATTGTGTGGAATGCCTGGTTATTGACAAGAAGCTTAGGGCTTTCAGCCCTCAAGACTTTCTTAACCGCCTCCTCTCTTGCTTCTTTCGGAATGTTCGGGTTAATCCTGTCTATGGCCTTTGAAAACCGCTCTATCAGCACGACGTCCGAGTAGCTCTTCCTCTCAGGTCTTGTGCCTTCAGGCGGTGGGGCGATGTCCGGGCCGTAAAGGGTCTTATAACCGAGTTCCTCAAAGATGTCCAGGGCTGCCTGTTCAACTTCTGATTCAGTGATTGTGCGCTTCACGGGATACTCCCATTAACGCCTAACGCTTCTTTAATGGTATTCAATACCGTGCTTGCCTTATAATAAGATTCTACTAATTCATCGAATGTAATATTAATCTCCCTTCCATGGGCAACTAAATGCCTATTGAGAACAATATTGGTAAAACGAGCCTCCGCCTCGGTTCCTATAATCTTGCTGTCAAATATTGCCTTGTAACTATCACAAAATCGCCCCAGCAAGTTTCCCCTGATGTCATCCATTTTAAGGCTTCGAAATGTTTTAATTGTACTTCTCACAAATGATACAAGTTCTTTATCGCCAGCTTTTGCAGCCCTCTGGGTTACCATTTTCTTAATTTCTGTTTCATAAGCCCCACAAATGTAGACTAACAGATATTTTGTTAGAATTGACTCGATTTCTGTACCTTTGGATCCAGTATTATCCAAATGTTCTTTGCACAGCTTAATCGCTAATTCAACGTTTACTATCTTCATATTAACCCTTAAACAGCATTTCCTCTGCTTTTTCGAGTCGCCCTTTAACTACTTCAATATCAGTAGTTGAACTTCGGGTATATTTATTGAAGTCGTCGTCCGCCTTAAGTGCTTCGTAACGCTCTCGAATGTCACTTGGACATGATCCCAGATGTTTCGCAAATGCCACAAACACCGAATCAAATACTGCCGCATTTAGTGCACCTCTTGGATTAAATGGTTTTTCTCCTAGCGAGACTACTATCAAATTACATGTTTTTTTAAACCGTTCTTGCTCTTGTTCGATAAGTTTGTCAGAAGGGTTACGGTTTCTCTTCATAAAGGTTGACAAAAAATCTTTCATAGGTTTTTTGTAGTCCTTGCCCCAGTGGAATAAACCATTATACCTAAGAATCAGCTCCACATCCCTTTGCCTACTGTCCAAATTTGATTTGCCTAGTGTTGCATTCCCAAATTAATATGGTATAATATCTCTGAAAGGAGGGATGCTATGCCAAGAGGAAAAAAGGTTGTAATCACATTGACAAAGGAAGAAAGACAGACATTAACCATGTGGGCAGCTACAGGAAAAATTGAACAGAGGTATGCACAACGTGCAAAAGTAATATTACTTTCCTCTGAGGGATATACGCTTCCAGATATTAGACTTAGAAGCGGGCTAAGCAGGCAAAACTGCACCCGCTGGCGTACAAGGTTCATGAAGGATAGGATCGAAGGACTCAAAGATCGCCTCCGTTCCGGGAGACCACCGGTAATTCTTCCCGAACTCAAAACACGGGTTACCATGCTGGCTTGTACTAAACCAACCGATGGGAGTAATAGGTGGAATACACGTACATTAGCACAGGCAACAGGTATGGGGAAAACCACGGTACATCGGATACTGAGCGAAGGGAAACTCAAGCCCCATAAAATTGAGTACTGGTGTGGCAAAAGTCCTGATCCTGAATTTGAGGAAAAACAGGCAGCTATTCTGGGGCTCTACCTCCATCCTCCAGAAAATGCCTTGGTTCTCTGTGTCGATGAAAAATCACAGTTACAGGCTTTAGATAGGACACAACCGGAACTCCCCTTATGTTCTGGGAATCCAAAACGACTCACGGCAACATATAAAAGAAACGGTACAACCTGTCTCTTAGCAGCCCTTTCTGTCCACGATGGGAAGGTTACAGGGCGGTGTGTGGACAGGAATAACCATATCACTTTTCTCAATTTTCTCAAACACCTCTACCGTACCTATCCCCGAAAATACCTCCATGTGGTCATGGATAACTTAAGTCTCCACAAACACAAAGAGGTGATGGACTGGGTGAAACGTAGGAGACGGCTTACCATCTACTATACCCCTACCTATGCCTCATGGCTTTCTCAAATTGAAATATGGTTTAACATCTTTTCAAAAGATGTAATCCGCGGCGGCGTATGGAAATCAAAGAAAACAATGGTCGATCAGATTATGTACTACATTAAACACTATAGTGAGCATCGAGCACACCCTTTTGCATGGACATATACGGGGAAACCACTGGTGGCATAATGGACATATTATTTATGGGACGTAACACTAGATCACTACGCGATTCAAGTTTCATCACAAGTTCATTCTTTGCCGTCAGATTTTGGAAGATTTGGAGACTATGAATTTATTCGAGCATTGTCAAATAAAAGTACAAGAATTTTTTTGCCGAGTAACAGCGAGCTCCAT
>JAPLKF010000013.1 GCA_026388215.1 Pseudomonadota bacterium
TTCCGAAGGGGACACTCAACAGAGGAGGAATGGACCCCATCACAAATCCGTTCGACGAGTTCGCCCTTGAGGAAGCTCTGCTCACAAGAGAAAAATATGACGGTGAGATAGTGGCGATTACGATGGGTCCGGAAAAGGCTACCGATGTTCTGAGAAATGCTCTTGCACTCACCGCAAACGAGGTGCACCGCCTCACTGACGATTCATTTGCAGGTTCAGATACCTTTGCAACTTCGTATGTGCTGGCTTCTGCGATTAAGAAGATTGGCAACGTGGATGTCGTATTCTGCGGAAAACAGTCAACAGATGGGAATACCGGGGTTGTGGGCGCAGAACTCTCATCCCTGCTCGGTTTCAGCCAGCTCACGTATGTTTCAAAAGTCCGTTCAATCGATGCGGCAAACAAGAAGATAGTGGTGGAAAGGGCAATAGAAGGCGGTGTTGAAGTTGTGGAAGCAAAGCTGCCAGCCATTGTATCGGTGATAAAGGGGATAAATGAGCCAAGGCTTCCAAACCTTATGGGCATCAGAAAGGCTGCAAAGATAGAAATCCCTCAATGGAATGCAGATGAACTTGGGGTTGACAAAGGAAAGGTAGGGACCGCTGGTTCTTCTACAAAGGTTGTGGAGATCGCTGTGCCGCCTTCAAGAGGGGCAGGTGAGATTTTGAAAGGTGAACTGGAAGAGGTTGCAGCTACAGTGGTCGATAAACTGATAGATATGAAAGTTATAAAATAACTGGAGGAGGGAGAACAATGGCGAACGACGTATGGGTATATATAGAGCATAAAGATGGAGATATTTCTCCTATGTCCTATGAATTATTAGGTATTGGAAAGACACTCGCCGATGGTATTGGTTCTGGCGTTTGCGCCTTTGTTATCGGGGAAAAGGTTGACGACCTTGCGAAAGAGGCATTCTACTACGGCGCTTCAAAGGTATACGCCGTGGAAGGAGCAGTCTACAAGGGTTTCAGGGCTGATGCATACTCAAAGGCCGCAACCTTCCTGCTTGACAAATATAAACCTGAAATTGCACTCTTCAGGGCAACAACCCAGGGGACTGACGTAGCTGCAGCAAGTGCTGCCCTTCTTCAGTTGGGGCTCTGTACAGATACTATTGGCCTTGCAATCGATGGCGGTAAAATGAAAATGACAAGGGCTGCATTTGGTGGAAACTTTTCTGTAACCGTGGTAAACGAAAAGGCAAAACCACAGATTGTCACGGTGAGACCAAAGGCATTCGCAATGTCGGAGAAGGATACCTCAAAATCAGGCGAGGTGGTAAAAGAGGCATTCTCTGTGGCAGACGCTGATTTACACACTCAGGTTCTTGAGTTCATGAAATCCGAAGTTGCTGTGAGCCTCGTTGAGGCAGACATCATTGTTTCAGGTGGAAGGGGCGTTGGTAAGCCGGAAGGGTTTAAAATCATCCAGGAATTGGCAGATGTACTGGGCGCTGCACTTGGTGCATCCCGTGCAGCAGTCGATTCAGGCTGGGTTGCCTATGAACATCAGGTAGGCCAGACAGGTAAGACTGTAAAACCCAAAATCTACATAGCCTGTGGTATTTCAGGCGCCATCCAGCACTTAGCCGGTATGAGGACTTCTGATTGTATCGTTGCGATAAACAAAGACCCTGATGCGCCGATATTCAAGGCTGCAACTTACGGAATCGTCGGGGATTTAAATCAGGTAGTCCCAAAGCTCATCGAGAAATTCAAAGGAAAACTCGGCAGATAAGGCCAAATAGACAAAAAAGAAGGGGGTGAGTAACCCCCTTTTTTATTCCTATCCTATGACTGTTCTAATGGAATTGTCGTAAGAATCCTATTTTCATGATACCCCCCTGCAATATTTATTCAGAAGTCGTGCTGCTAAAAATAAAATTTAAGGATTGGGTACGCCCGTTTGGAATAGAATTCCTTATTGTTCAGATATCCATCCTGGTTCTTATCAAATAGCTTAAATCTTTCAGTCCCCGCATCGGTGAATTCTTTCAGGTCTACCTTCCCATCCTTGTTCGTATCCATATATTCAAACTCCCTGTCAGCATTCACATCCTTCATTACTTTAAATTCTTCCCTGTCAAGGTAACCGTCATTATTCTTATCGTATTGCTTGAATTTTTGAGATGCAGCATCTGTGAACTCCTTCAGGTCTATCTTCCCATCCCTGTTCGTATCTATATTCTCAAAGTCCTTTCCTGCAGAATACACGTTCACAACAAGGGCAAGAACCACAAGGGATATTACAAGCAAAAACACCTTTTTCATATACAAGCTCCTTTTTCATTGAGGATAATCCTTTGCAGAATGAATTGCAAGGGAAACATAACCCTCCAGATTTATCATTTCTCCTTCTTATACCATCCTTTGGTCTGCATGCAGTTTTCAAATAATTCCTCAAACATGCCATAAATTATAAATGCCTCTGCTACACCTCCATGGGGTGAGGTAGTCAGTATACCTATTATATCATCAATCCTGTTCCTTTCTCACCTTGAGGGGTTTTAATTATCAGCTAATTCTATAAATATTATAAAAATTATTCATATTATTCATTTGCTTTGCAGATGGACATTCCTTAAAATAAAGAAAAATACTCGAGAAAGGGCTAAAAGGATGAAAAGAAAGAAGGTTCTTGTTTTTATTGATGGAGAAACAATTGGAAAGGGCAACGATGAACTGGGCAGGATACTTATGAGGTCCTTTCTCTACACCTTAAAAGACTTGGAAACAAGGCCATGGAGAATTATATTCATATATACCGGGGTAAAACTTGCTGCAGAAGGGTCGGAATATCTCGATATATTAAAAGAGATTGAGAGCCTCGGTGTGGAAATACTCTCGTGCGGGACATGTCTCGATTACTTCAATCTCAAGGATAGGTTAAAGGCGGGCAGAATAAGCAATATGAATGAAATCGTATCTTCTTTTATTGGGGCAACGAATGTTGTCAAACCGTGACATAAAAACAGTAAGCAGTAGTCAGGGGATAGCAGGCAGCAGTTCAAAAAGATTTTATTTCAGATTCTGGCTCATGAATTCTTTGGAAATACAATGATTTATCTGGATAATGCAGCTACATCATTCCCGAAACCGAAAGAAACGGTTGAATATGCAAATAATTTTATCCTGAACATCGGAGGGAACCCGGGAAGAAGCGGCCATACCCTCTCAACGGAAGCTGCACGAATTATTTTTGAAACAAGGGAAAGGTTGACCACATTCATAAACGGTAAAGATTCAAAGAGGCTACTCTTTACCCAGAACGGTACCGAATCACTCAACCTTGCCATACTGGGGCTCTTTAAAGAAAAAGACCACGTGATAACTACCTCCATGGAGCATAACTCCGTAATGAGGCCGCTCACATTCCTTGAAAAGGAGAAAGGCGTTGAGGTTTCGATTGCCCGATGCTCCAAACAGGGAAGGCTGGACATAAAAGAAATCAAGAGATTGATAAAGAAGAATACAAAGGCAGTTATTATCAATCATGGATCAAATGTAATTGGAAACGTCCAACCTGTAGAGGAAATTAAAGATACTGTCCGCGATATTATCCTTATTGTGGATGCATGTCAGACCATCGGTGCATATCCCATTGATATTGAAAGAGATAATATAGATATCCTTTGTTTCTCCTGTCACAAATCACTCTATAGCATTCAGGGCCTTGGTGCCATATACATAAGGGACGGGATAAAACTCAAACCGCTTAAGTTCGGAGGAACAGGAAGCAAATCGGAGTTCACGGAACAGCCGGATTTCCTACCCGATAAATATGAGTCCGGGACACCCAATACCCCTGGTATTGCCTCGCTCCTTGGCGGTCTCACCTTTATTGAAAAAACCGGCCTGGAGCATATCATAAAGAAAAAAATGGCATTGAGGGAGGTGATAATTAAAGGATTATCGGTTATCAATGGCATTACTGTATATGGCAACCCTGACGGGAAAGAGAATGTACCTGTGATTTCGTTCAACATGAAGGGTAAATTGCCATCAGAGGTAGGGTATGAGCTCAACAAAAAAGGGATATATGTGAGGGTGGGTCTCCATTGCTCACCCCTTGCACACAAGACCATCGGGACATTTCCAGAAGGAACTGTACGGGTTGCACCAGGATATTTTACCGGCGAAGAAGAAGTAGTGAAATTTCTGGAGGTCTTGAGGGAAATTGCAAGAAAATAGGACATATTTCCTACTCTTCCACACCATCCATGATGTGCTGAAGGCTGAAAAGGCTTTAAAAAGACATGGCTTTAACTTTGAACTCGTGCCTGTACCAAGGAACTTGAGTTCAGACTGTGGATCATGTATAAAGTTAAAAGACCGTATCGAGGATGTAACTCCATATATTGAGGATATTGAACTCGACAGGTGCTTCGTATTTGATGGAAAGGAATACAAAGAGGTAAAGCTGAAGGCTGATAGCTAATGGCTATAAAAGATGGAAATAGAAATTAGACTTTTTGCCACATTCAGAGATTATCTTCCAGAGGGTACAAGCGGTTTTGCCTTCAAAAAGACCCTTAAAAAGGAAACAACTGTCGGTGAAGTAATAAAAGAACTTAACCTTCCGGAGGATACACCAAAAATCATTCTTATAAAGGGCAACCACGCGAAAGAAGGCTATATCCTCCAGGATGGGGATGTGGTAAGCATATTTCCGCCAATGGGTGGAGGATAAGCTTCAAT
>JAPLKF010000014.1 GCA_026388215.1 Pseudomonadota bacterium
GTTACAAGGGATTATGTTCTTGGTCTTGAGGTTGTAAAGCCCACTGGTGAGATTATCAATACCGGGGTGAGAACCATGAAAGGTGTAGTAGGATATGACCTCACCCGATTGTTTGTGGGCAGTGAAGGGACGCTTGGGATAATTACGAAGATCATCCTGAAACTTATTCCTTTGCCAGAGGCAAAAACTACCATATTGGCACTTTTTAAGGAAGTGGATGAGGCAGCAGAAGCAGTTTCTGCTATCATTGCGGCAAGGATAATACCTTCAACAATGGAATTTATGGACAGGGCATCAATTAAGTGTAGCGAACAAGCAAACCCCATGGGACTTCCGGAAGAAATTGGAGGGTTGTTATTGATAGAAGTTGATGGAGATAGAGAGTCTATTCAGTCGCAGGCTGAAAAAATAAGGAGGATTCTGCTTGAGAAAAAGGCTGTGCAATGTGACATGACACAGGACCCTGAAGAGGCTGACAGGCTCTGGCAGGCAAGACGAACCCTTTCTCAGGCAACATATAATCTAAATCCTGTAAAAATTGCTGAGGATGTGGTAGTACCCCGCTCCAATATACCGTCACTTATTCATATCCTTGAAGAGATGGAGAAAAAATTCGGTATCCCGATTCTAAGCTTTGGACATGCAGGGGACGGCAACTTTCATGTAAGCATTATGATTCAGGATATACCTATCCACAGGGCAAAGGCAGAAGAGGCAGTAAGGGAAATATTTGCAGAAACAATCAGGCTTGGGGGTACCCTTTCGGGTGAGCACGGGATTGGACTTTCCAAGGCAGCCTACCTTGAAATGGAACTTTCTCCAGAGGTGATTGCCACGATGAAAAGGATAAAACAACTCTTCGACCCCAATAACATACTTAATCCCGGTAAGATTTTTCCTGCCTGAATAATTGAGGGAGGTTTCAGATCAGCGAAATAACTTCGTTAAGGATACAGAGTGTATTATTAGATTGCTTTGAAAATTAATCTGAGGAGTCCTGCTGACCCTCTGGGTCAGGAAGGATTAAAACCATTTGTTGATACTCTTTTAACACCTTTTTTGTGAAACGGGTTATGGGTACATTGTCGTCAGTTGTGTGTGTTTTCTTTACCTTTGCAGGTCCCACATTATAGGCATGGAGCGCTGAATAAAGATTTTCAAACATATCCATGAGTTTTGAAAGATAGTTAACGCCGATTTTGATGTTCTTTTCGGGCTCATAGAGGCATTTTGCTCCCCTTACCTGCACCCCTGCGTCTTTCGCAATATGCTTTGCCAGTGCTGGTTTTATCTGGAGAAGCCCTCTTGCCCCTTTTCTGGAAATGGCATTATGTCTGAAATTACTCTCCACTTTCATCACAGCCAGAATAAGTCTATAATCCAGGTTGTATTGTTGAGACTCTTCATATACAGTATTTGCAATAGTTTTTAATGTATCTTCATTAGCCCTCACCCTTTTCTCTTTTAAATATTCCACTGTCTTCGCTATGATCATTTCCTTTTCCGTGTTTTCATCAGTAAAGGCTTCAGTGATTGAGAAAGTGGTCAGGGTGAATATGATTATTGCAGAGATTATTGTGGAAAGGGGGTTAAATTTCTCAGGAATTTTCATGAGGTATTTAGATACAACAGAATGGTGATATGTGTCAACAATTTTCATAGCTATCACTGTGATTCAGACAGTAGACCATAGACATAAGGCAATAGACATTAGACTATAGACTTCAGACAACAGAAGGGAATGGGCAGAGATTACACATAGAAAAGTCTGAAGACTAATGTCTGATGTCCGGTGTCTGAATTGCAGAGTCCAATGTCTGAATTGCAGGTCTATTTGCTATAACTGGAGTTTCCTGACGTTTTCTGATGAATAACGCTATTAAATAGCAAATATCAAAGAGTTGAAGACGGTTTGATCAGAACCATGACTGTAATGGCCGGAAGAACTTTTTGCGAATCGCGACTTCGAGCATTTTTGGGTAACCCACTCGGCAAGAATAAACGTTCTGAAGGACAATTTGTGCTGTCTGAGTGCGAAGCACGAGTTCACGAATTGAGTGAAATTCGAGTCCGGGTACCCGCTTGCGGGTGGGGGTAAAAACGCGCAGCGGAGCAGAGAGCAAAACAGTGTTCCGGCTATATTGAAATACAAAAGTCAGGAAACTCCAGTTGCTATAACAATTGACAATGGTCAATTCTTCTGTTAAGGATTTTATATGAATGAAAGGTTGG
>JAPLKF010000015.1 GCA_026388215.1 Pseudomonadota bacterium
GACGCGGTTTCTAAGAGACGAGGTCGTTGCTGAACAGTTAGTAGAAGAAGAAAAGTCGAAAAGTGGTTATATATTGGGTTTCTATGAGGCCTTCAAACAGTATTTGATAAATGACCTTTCAAAGAAGGATTTTGCCGACCTCTATTCACAGACCATCACATATGGGCTATTTGCTGCAAGAACACGCTCGGAAAATACGTTTAACAGGAAGCTTGCATACGATAAGATCCCTCAAACAATCGGCATCTTGAGGGAGATCTTCAGTTTCATCTCCCTTGGTGATGTACCACAGCAAATGGAATGGACCATTGATGATATCTCTGAGGTCCTGGCTGTTGCCGATGTCAATGCGATACTTCATAAATATTTTCATGAAGGCAAGGGGAAAGACCCGATCGTCCATTTCTACGAAACCTTTTTGGCCGAATACGACCCTAAAACAAGGGAGAAGAGAGGGGTCTACTATACCCCTGAGCCGGTAGTTTCCTATATTGTCCGTTCCCTCCATCATATCCTGAAGGAACATTTCAACTGTCCTGATGGTTTTGCAAGCGACAAGGTTACTGTTTTAGACCCTGCCGCCGGAACGCTTACCTTTCTTGCCGAGGCAAGCAAACTGGCAGTTGAGGAGTTTACCTCCAGATACGGCACGGGCAAGAAGGAAGGCTTTATAAAAGAGCACATCCTCAAGAATTTCTATGCCTTTGAACTGATGATGGCGCCCTATGCAGTGGGACACCTTAAGATTTCCTTTCTCTTAGAAGAACTTGGCTACAGGCTTAAAGACGATGACAGGTTTAAACTCTACCTCACCAATACGCTCGAAATGGAGGAACTTCCGGAGACACAGCTTCCCGGCATGGTATCCTTATCCGAGGAATCCCATCTGGCGGGCAAGGTCAAAAAAGAGCAACCCATACTCGTAATCCTCGGCAATCCGCCGTATTCAGGCCATTCTGCAAATGTCGGAAAATGGATATCAAAGGAGATTAAGGTTTACTATCAGGTTGATGGGAAGCCTCTCGGAGAAAAAAACCCCAAATGGTTACAAGATGATTATGTGAAGTTTATCCGATTTGCACAATGGAAGATAGACCAGGCAGGGGAGGGGGTTTTAGGCTTTATTACGAATCACGGCTACCTTGACAATCCCACATTCAGGGGGATGCGCCAGTCTTTAATGGATAGCTTTGATGAAATATACATCCTCGATCTTCACGGTAACAGCCTGAAAAAGGAAAAATGCCCTGACGGTTCTAAAGATGAAAACATCTTTGACATCATGCAGGGGGTAGCAATAGTTCTCCTTATAAAAGAGAGAGGCAAGGAGAGGACATGTACGGTATATCAATCGGAATGCTGGGGATTACGGGAAACAAAATATGAATGGCTTTTGAAAAACGATATAAAATCAACTCAATGGAAAAGACTTACGCCGAGGTCAGAGTTTTACCTCTTTACACCGAGAGAGGAGAGACTTTTAGAAAAATATGATAAATATTCTAAAATAACAGAAATATTCCCAGTAAATGGTGTTGGCATTACAACGGCAAGAGATTGCTTTGTCATAGATAGAGATAAGAACGCCCTTCTAAACAGAATACGTCTTTTCAAGGGTAGCAAATACTCCGATGATGATCTTCACTTATCTTTTAACATTAACAAGAAGAAAGGTTGGAGTATAAGAAAGGCATGGAATATGCTCCAGTCAATTGTTGATTCAGATTTAGATAGCTATATCTTGCCGGTTTTATATCGTCCATTTGATGTACAATGGATTTTTTATCATGATGCGGTGGTATGGAGAACAGTAAAGAAAGTAATGCGGCATATGATGCATGAAAACATTGGTTTGATTACCAATCGACAGGTAAATGGTGAATTCAGGCATGCACTTTGTTCAAATATGATTATCAATGACTGTACTGTGTCATTGGAAACAAGAGAAAGGTCGTACTCATTCCCTCTCTATCTTTACCCCGACACAGACAAAAAAGAGACGGGCATCCCAAATAAGAAGAGGTCTTTCGGTAGTACAATGATGCTCTTTGAACAGAAGGGTGATTACAGTGTAAAAAAACCGAATATCTCCCCGCAACTGATCGAACAATTAAAAGCCCGTTATAAGCGCGCACCTGCACCGGAGGAGATTTTCTATTACATCTACGCCATCCTTTATTCGAATATCTACCGCACAAAATATGCCGAATTCTTAAAGATAGATTTCCCGAGGATTCCCTTTACCGGGGATTACAAACTATTCGGCAAGATGGCCGGATACGGGAAGAAACTTGTTGGCCTCCATCTCCTTAAGACTCAGGAGCTTGACCATCCTGCTACTAAATACCAGGGAAAGGGCAATGACAGGGTTGAGAAATTAATCTATGACGGCAAAGAAGACCGGGTCTACATCAACGAGACCCAGTATTTTGAAGGGATTGCTGAAGAGACCTGGCAGTACCATATAGGCGGCTATCAGGTATTAAGTAAATGGCTTAAGGACAGGAAGGGAAGGGTGCTTACCCTCGATGACACAAAGCATTACTCCAAAGTCGCCACATCCCTTAAGATGACCATAGAGTTGCAAGGGTCGATTGATGAACTTTACTCTGAGATAGAAAAGGAAACCATAGAGTTTAAAAGTTAATGACAATCATTTAGTGTGTTATCTTGCTCATTGGCTGACAGTTGATAGCTAAGCGCTGACAGTCTTTCCTACCTTTTGACAACATCCCCCCATTGTGCTATCTAATACCAATGAAAGTTGAACTGGATGGTAAGGTACATGAGTTTCAAAAACCGATGACAGTTTCAAAGTTGCTTGAGCAACTCTCGTTGAGCAGAGAAACCCACCTTGTGATTGTAAATGACAGACTTGTTACGGAGGATTACAGGTTGGGGAAGGATGATAATATAAAATTTATAAGGGTGGTATCTGGCGGGTGAAGTGCAGGGTTTGTGGAGAGACTGCGAGCATCAGTTTAAAAGCCTACAATACAGCCTTATGTGCAGAAGATTTTCTCGCCTTTTTAGAAAAAAGGGTCTTTAACACCATCCAGAAATATCATTTGATTGAAAAGGGAGACATGCCAATTGTTGCTGTATCAGGCGGCAAGGACAGCCTTTCCCTCTGGTATATGATGAACAAATCAGGTTATGGCGCTGACGGTATTTACATTGACCTGGGCATAGATAACTATTCTGATGCCTCTTTTAATAAGGTAAAACTCATGGCTGATACAGTGGGAAGAAAGGTTTATGCATTCCATGTCCGTGATGTTCTCAAAAAAGGCATAGATGAGTTTGCAAAGAGTATCAGAAGGCCGCCATGTTCTGCCTGTGGCATGATTAAACGCTACGTAATGAACAGGGTATGTATGGATAAAGGCTATAATGTCCTTGTAACGGGGCATAACCTCGATGATGAAGCCTCTGCGCTCCTTGGGAATCTCCTGTACTGGAAGGAAGAATACCTGTGGAAGAAGAATATAGAACTTAAGGGAAGGGAAGGGCATCTCTCGAAAAATACGAGGAGTGTCCATTCTCTGTAGATGCAAAATCCCTTGTGTATAAAAGTATCCTCAACAAGCTGGAGGAATCCTCCCCGGGGACTAAAATCCAGTTTGTAAAGGGTTATTTAAAGATGGTGAAAGAAGGCGAAAGAGAAATTAGTTATTGCGTAAACTGCGGCTATCCATCGTACGGGGAGAAATGCAACATGTGCAGGATACTCGAGAGGTTTGGAATTAAAAATAGTATAATACAGTTTGAAGAGTATAATGCTTAAGTAACCTTGACAGCTGTAAAGAGATGGTGACATAATTCCTTATGGGCATGGTAGACAGCTTTTCACAACTCATCTTCAATATTTATGAGGCATTTACGGTTGCTCTATTTGTAAAGGATGGTGAGAACCTGAAATGTCTTTCTTCTGTAACATTCGCAAATAGTTTTGATAAGAGTAGAGGTATACCGATTGAAGGGACACTCCCTGGATGGGTGATAAAACATAATGAACCCCTTATCATACCGAATTTTGACAAAGAGGAGGATACACTCGGTTATTATGGAACTACTGAGGGGATTAAGTCCTTCATGGGATACCCCATGGAGGGTGATGGTGTAATCGTTGTTGACAGCAAGAGGAAGTGGGTATTTACGGATAAGGAAAAGAAGATCCTTGGAAATTTTGCTACTGTGATTCGTCAGGAGATTGAAAGGGAGAAGAGATACCAGGAAATAGACGAAAAGAATGAAGAACTATATGTTGAAAGAAGAATGATAAATCTTTTCAATGAGCTCAATCTGTCGAAGGTCTCAATTAATGAGATATTTAAAGAGGCCCTGAATCTTTCGGGTGCAGATTTTTGTTTTGTTGGCATGGAGAGAAACGGCAGGATGTTTGTCCATGAAGTATATGGAATCAGCGGCGATGAATATATAATGAAGGAATGCCCCCCGGGAAATAGCATTGCTTCCATAGTAATGGAAGGAGGAAGAGAACTCTTACTCCCTTACAATAGTGGATACTTAAGGGAGAAGCCCCTGTTCTTCCAGGGGGAAGCGATAAAGGCGAGACAGTTCTTTGGATTTCCACTCATAACAGGGGATGTACCCCTTGGAGCCGTTGGTTTTGTTTCGTTATCCGAGCTCCGCTTAAAGGAACAGTCTATAGGGGTTTTGAGGGATATTTCTACCTTCTTATCCCTTTATTATACCTTCCTGTGGATGAAGGAGAATCTCGAGAAATTAAAAGATTTTGAGCCTGTCACCGGCTCTATCCAGTTTCCGAGTTTTCTCGGGATAGTGGAAAAGATTATTAAAAAGGGTGACAGATTTTCCCTCTTATCGGTTAAACTATCTGACCTCAAAGTGTATAATAAGAGAATGGGGTATGAATTTACGAACAGTCTTTTAAAAAAGGTCTTTCAGATTATCAGGTATTGTGTGGGTAATAATGCCCTCATCGCAAGGAAAGGGGGCGGCCATTTCTATGTGCTATTCAGGGGTAGTGAAATGGTGGAAATCAAGAATGTTCTGAAGGTTTTGAATTACACAATCAGTAAGGGTATATCAGAGGATAAGACGTTAGACAGGAGCGCTACCGTAGAATCAGGGATGTCAAGTTTTCCGGAGGATGGTAAGAGCCTCTGGGAACTTTTGGATAAGGCAGAAGAGAAAATAAAATAAGTGAACTGTAAGGAGGATGCATGGGTTTTTTAAAGAGATTATTCAGTTTTTTTTCCACACATTTTGCTATGGACCTTGGCACTGCAAATACACTGATATACATGAAGGGTGAGGGCATCATCCTTAATGAACCATCGGTGGTGGCCATTGAGACCAATACCGGAAAGCTCATTGCAGTTGGAAAAGAGGCAAAAGAATACATCGGGAGAACGCCTCCGAATATAAGTGCAATAAGACCACTGAAGGATGGGGTAATTGCAGATTTTGATGTAACAAAGGCAATGATAAAGCATTTTTTATCACTCGTTAAAAGGGACAGAAAGGTTTCGAATCCGAAGATGGTTGTCGGGGTGCCCTCAGGGATTACACAGGTTGAGAAGAAGGCAGTGGTAGATGCATGCTTTCAGGTGGGTATAAGAGAGGTATATCTTATAGAGGAACCGATGGCCGCTGCAATCGGTGCAGAATTGCCCATAGAACTTCCAAGGGGAAACATGGTTGTAGACATAGGGGGAGGAACAACAGAGGTTGCAATCATCAGTCTTTCTGCAATCGCATATAGTGAATCCCTGAGGGTTGCAGGTGATGAGATGGATGAATCCATAGTGAGATACCTGCAAAAGAAATACCAGATGGCTATCGGGATAATTGCAGCAGAAAAGATCAAGATAGAAGGTGCCTCTGTGTATCCAGACGACTCCCGGAATGATTATATAAGTATCGTGGGGAAGGACCTGGTAACCGGTATACCGAAGACTATAAAGATAACGAAGGATGAAATCAGAGAAGCAATAGAAGAACCGGTATCTGCAATAATAGATTCCATAATGAGGGCGCTGGAGAAGCTGCCCCCCGAGTTTGTTTCAGATTTGAGCGAATCAGGTATGACACTGACAGGCGGTGGTGCCCTCCTCAACGGGCTTGACCAGAGGATAGAGGCAGAGACAGGTATAAAGGTTCATCGGGCGGACGACCCCCTAATATCGGTTACTCTTGGTGGTGGGAAAGCGCTTGAGGATATGAACAAATATAAGAGGGTGTTTATTAATTAAACAAAAAGGGTTCAAGGATACAAATCCTCGAATCCTTGACCCCTTGACCCCTGTTATTAGTCCCAATAATCAGAAACCTGCCACTCTTCGTAGTTGGTGTGTTTAAGCTCAGCAATGAATCTTGAAGGTTTAAGTATAACGTGACCCACCTGCTTGTCAAAGGTTAGTAGTGGATAACACAAATACAGTTCATCCATCGCACGGGTTGTTGCAACATAGAATAACCTTCTCTCCTCTTCAAGCCCGCCCTCTTCTATGGACTTTGGATTTGGGAATCTCCCTTCAGCACACCATATTAAAAATACTACCTTCCACTCAAGCCCTTTTGCCTGGTGTATCGTGCTCAGGATAACCCTTTCATCCTCCCTGTCAGCCGCAACAATCTCTTCCCCGCTTATGCCGCTCATCAGGGATAATTCGCTTAAAAAGGTTTCCAATGAGCTGTATTGTGTGGAGAAGTTCATCAGCTGGCCGATGTCTTCGAGTCTTGCATCATAGTTTGGGTAGTTATACTTCAGATATTCTGTGTAACCGTGTTTCAATACTGCAGAAATCATATCGGATGGTGCTTCCTGTGCCTGTAAACTTGTGAGTTCACTAAATAATTTTGACCATATCTCGATATTCTCTTTGTGTATGTTTTTAAATGCATCGGCTATCTTCTTTGAGGTGAATAAATCAACAGGATTGCTGTATGTTTTTATGTACTCGTAAATATGTTCTGCTGTTCTCTTCCCAATCCTCGGAAATAACTTCAGCATCCTTTTCCATGAGATTTCATCGTAGGGATTCACCATCAACCTCAGGAAGGCAACCACATCTTTTATGTGGGCCTGTTCAAAAAAACGGAGTCCGCTCCTTATCTCGAATGGTATGTCCCTGCGGGTAAACTCCATCTGCAACTCCATACAGTGGTAGTGGGCCCTATAGAGAATTGCTATATGGTTAAGGGGTATGCCTTCATCCCTCAACTCTAAAACCCTCTGGGCTACAAATTCTGCCTGTTGCATTACATCCCTTGAGGGTGCAATAATTGGAACATCTCCGCTTTTTTTGATACTCCTTAGTACCTTTAAGAATTGTTCTTTGTTTTTGGATATAGAGTTATTTGCAAGCTCTAATATTTCAGGTGTGCTTCTGTAGTTGGTCTCAAGTTTGAATATATTCGTCTCCTCGTATTTTTTTGGAAAATTTAGGATATTCTGGAAGTTTGCCCCCCGGAAGGAATAGATGCTCTGTGCATCATCACCCACCACCATCACATTTCTGTTTATAAGGCCTACAAAATCAACAATATCTGCCTGTATCTTGTTTGTATCCTGGTATTCATCCACCAGGATATGGGAAAAGGTTACTGCGTAAAATTTTCTCAATTCCTCATGTTCTGCAAGTATTTTGTGCCAGTAATAGAGCAGGTCATCAAAATCCATTACATTTGTTGCTACCTTCTTTTTCATGTATTGTTTCTGGACTGCTGAAATCTCGTCAATAATATCGAAGAAATAGGGTGCCCTTTCTTTCATGGATTCCTCAAGGTCCTTCATTGTGTTTATCGAGTAGCTGAATAACTCTTTTAATATTGCACCTTTCGGGAATCTTCTTGCCTTTCTATCTATCTTTGACTCCTTAATCACCGATTCAATGAGATCCTTGGCATCTTCATTGTCGAGGATTGAGAAGTTTCTCTTAAAACCGACAAGGTCGCTGTGCTGTCTCAAAATCATATTACCTATGTGGTGGAATGTCCCGCCCCACATGTATCGTGTGTCTATCTTTAAGAGATGCTCAACCCTGTGGAGCATCTCACGGGCCGCTTTGTTTGTGAAGGTGAGCAGCAGTATGCTGTTTGGGGATAGACCCTTTTCTAAAAGTCTTGCAACCCTGTATGTAACAACCCTTGTTTTGCCACTTCCGGCCCCTGCAATAACAAGTATTGGGCCATCTCCGGACATTACTACCCTTAACTGTTCTTCATTTAACTCCTTTTCATATTCTATGAGGGTCTTTTTTGGAGAGATATCCCTGTGGAGTGTGTATTTTTTCATCGGGTTAAATTATGCGTTATGTGGCACCCCATGTCAAGGAAGGATTCCGATGCCACTTCGCTCTCAAACAATAAATTATGGCATTCATGAAAAAAATTCCTTCGCACTCCGCACTACATTCCAGACCATCACCCGCAAGCGGGTACCCGAACATTCATTCCACTAAAATGCACAAACTTGCCCCTTTCAGTGGCTTCGGACATGTCCATTTTCCCTTCGGGACCTTCCAACCTTTTCGGGGTACCCGTCACAGAAAGACGGGTCGCCCCTGTCATGTTGCTCAACTTCGTTCGCAATGAAACCGTACCGTGATGTCGTGCTTCAGGAACATTTTTCATGAGTCTTTGATGACGAAGCAGCATGAGTAAGAAAGACACAATCAATATACTGCTTTACATTTATTTCAACCTGGCTATAATTATAGGACGAAGCTTCTTACAGGAGGTGATTTAAGGCATGAAACCTGTTATTGGGTTTTTGCAATTTTTTTCGGATAAAGATTTTTCTGTTCCCCTCTGGGAAGTCATTCTCCTTGTATTGATAAATTCTATATGTCTCTTGTTAGGCAGACACAGGTTGGGGCTCATTGTGTCTTACCTTTTTGTCTTTTACTGGGGATTTATATTTAATAGTACCTATTTCGTAAATATGATGGGCTATTTTGCCTGGGGATTATACATCTATGTCATATCGGGTCTGGTGATGGCTATTATTTTTCTTATTAGTTTTTTTGTAAAAACCAGAATCAGTTAACCCATTTGGATTTAGGGCTGTAAAGTGCTTGACACTGTTCGGATAACTCTGATAGGATTTTGTTGAAGAAGTATTTTAACTGAGAACCTTTCTTGTTTTTAGAAAAAAGGGTGGTTATATTTAAATGGAGGCAAAATGAATACTATCTTTTTCGGTATTATAACCCTCGCAGTTGTTGCAGCGGTGTGTGGTTTTATTTATATTATCCTTGAGCTAAAAGCTGCAATAATGAGATTGAGGGAATTTCTGAGCACAGCAGAAAACTCTTTAAAGACAACAGAGGAATCCCTGAAGCCAACACTTGAGGAAATTCAGCAGACTCTAAAAAGTGTGAGAAATGTAACGGACAATATTACGACTGTGACAGAGGATGTGAAGATGCTTTCAGGTTCTATAAGGGAAGTAGGTGAAAATGTTAGGCATACGAGTGAAATCCTGCAGGATATTACCTCTCATGTATCAGGTTTGAGGGCAGGTGTTAAGGCAGCTTTTGGGTATCTGTTTAAAAGTCTTTTATTAAAGGGTAAAAAAACTTAATAAAGAGGAGGTAACATATGGCACAAGAAGAAAGTGGTTTCAGTGCGAGCTCTATGCTTCTTGCATTCCTGTTTGGGGGAGTCGTTGGCGCGGGTGTTGCGCTATTGGTTGCGCCTAAAACAGGGCAGGAAACAAGAAGGATGATTAAAGACCTGACAGAAGATGCAAAGGGAAAGGCAGAGAGCTATATTGAACAGGCAAAGGAAAAGGCGGAGTCTGCTGTAGAAAAGGGAAAGGATTTTTTAGAAAAGGAAAAGTCAATTATAACCTCAGCCGTTGAGGCAGGCAAGGAGGCATACGAGAAGGAAAAGAAGAAACTCGTATAAGGTTTAGAATATATAAATATAAGATAGATAAGATAGAAATTTCACCAAGGGCCTAAGAGAAGTTTCTTTTTTAGGAAAGTTCTTTTTGAATAAACATGTCGAATAATAGATTTTACTTGATTGTACTGGTATCCCTCGTATTACTCCTTGGTTATTTAAGCTACCAGATATTAAAACCCTTTTTGTCTCCCATAGCATGGGCTATTGTTCTGTCTATGGTGTTCTATCCGCTCTATGTCTTTATCCTCAGGTTTATAAAATGGAAATCTTTAGCATCATTCATAACCCTCTGTGTCATACTCTTGATCCTTCTTGGTCCTTTTTCCTACTTGTCATATCTTTTGAGTCAGGAATTGAAATCCCTGGTGGATTCCATAGAAGCTGGAAGGCTTGTCCCCATGAAAGATCTTTTACAGCACCCGGGTATAAAGGTGATTATCAATAAGATATTGTCGATATTTAATTTAACTGAGGCAGAACTCCAAAAGACGATTGTTGATAATATTACAAGGTTGGGAAAGGAATCCGTTAATATCGTTACGAGTGGCCTGGGCAATGTTGCATTGGCTGCATTGGACTTTATTCTTATGATTCTCTCTATCTTTTTTCTCCTTGAAGATGGGCCTGAATTTCTGGAAAAAATTGGTAACTATATGCCCTTTTCAAAAAGACAGAGAGATAAGCTGATTAAACAGATAAAGGATATTATCATATCAACAATTTATGGTGGGGTAACGGTGGCGATTGTTCAGGGGGTCATCGGGGGGATTGCCTTTTCTATACTGGGAATACCGTCGCCTGTTGTCTGGGGGCTTTCAATATTTATTACCTCTTTTATACCGATAGTCGGTACATTTGTAATATGGGGACCGGCAGTAGGCTATCTTTTCTTGCAGGGCTCGGTGTTAAAGGGGATAATCCTTATCCTTATCGGTGTGTTTGGAATAAGTGCAGTCGATAACATTTTGAGACCCCTTATCATTCGCGGGAGGATAAAGATGCCAACCCTTGTTATCTTTTTCAGCATTCTGGGGGGGATAAAATTGTTTGGATTCATAGGATTTATCATGGGGCCGCTTATACTGGCACTTTTTGTTTCAGTTGTTGAGATATTGAGATACACAGAAGAAGAAAAGAAAATGGAAATATAAACTATAGCAGGAATTTTTCCCCTGAGGCGAGATCTTTTAAGGCCTTCCTGTCCAATAATTTTATTTTGCGTCCCTGAACCTGTATGAATCCCTGGCTCGCCATTTTGCTTAAGATGCGTGATAATGTTTCGGGGATAGTCCCCAAAAGGCTTGCCAGCTGACCTTTCAGGATTTCTAATTCCACATTATTCGGTTCATTTTTGCTTTCGCTGAGGTAAAGGAGGTAAGCCGCAAGTCTTTGAGGAACTTCCTTGAGCGAAAGGTCCTCAACAAGTCGGGTAAAATGTTTAAGGCGCAGAGATAGTATTGCCAGCATGTTCATTGTCAGGGACGGATCTCTTTTAATCAACTCCATAAAGGCCTTTCTTGGGAAAAAGATAACCTCACTCTCCTCTAATGTTTCGGCATAGGCTGGAAACGTCTCGCCTGCAAATACCGCAGCTTCGCCGAAGGGTTCGCCGGATTCAAAGATATGGAGAATCTGTTCCTTTCCTTCTGGAGAGAGCTTGAAGATTTTAATACGTCCTGAGAGTAAAACATAAAAGCCATTTGCCTCATCACCCTCAGAAAATACAGTCTGCCCGCGATTGAATGAGTGATTCAGAGCGATTTTTGATATCTCGACAATCTGTCTTTCCGGCAGTCCCTTGAAAAGCGGAATCTCTGTGATAAAATCTATTATTTCCATGTAGTCAGCCCTTATATATGAGCCCTTATAGCCATGCTTCTATATATTCTCAAAAAACATGTTGTAATGCAAATTATATCAAATCCTTTTTTGCTATGTTTATCTCTATAGAAAAAACAAATATTTTCATGTATGATTTAACTCTTGGGCTAATCAATCTTTATTATTTAAAGGAGCGTATATGGAAAAGCCAAAAGTCCTCATCCTTATTGGTAGTGATAGCGACCTCCCTATAATAGAAGATGGGTTGAAGTTTTTGAAAGAAATCGGGGTGTCTTTTAAACTGGATGTCTCGTCGGCACACCGTCATCCTGTCAAAACTATGAATTATGCCAAGAAGGCAAGGAAAGAGGGTTTTGAGGTTATAATAGCTGTAGCGGGTATGGCAGCTCACCTTCCAGGGGTTTTAGCATCCCATACAACATTACCGGTTATTGGTGTTCCTACCAGCAGTAAGGCATTGAACGGGATTGATGCCCTTTTGTCTATTGTCCAGATGCCAAAAGGAATACCTGTGGCTACGGTGGGTATTGATGCTTCAAGAAATGCAGCAATCCTTGCATGCGAGATACTCTCGATCAAGTACGACAGGATAATGGAAAAACTTAAAAAAATGAAAACAGATATGCAGAGGCTCAACGAGGAGAAGTCTATAAAGGTAAATAGTTATTTACAGGATTGACATTAAAATTTCCTTTTGATAAGGTTTTTCTATCATGTTAAATGCCATCACTGATATAAGAGGTATAAAGGTTGGTCATGCGTCTGACTATGTTGGGTATACTGGATGTACAGTTATCCTCTGCGAGGGGGGTGCAGTTTGTGGCCTGGATATAAGGGGGAGTGCATCCGGTACAAGACAGGTAGATGCATTGAATATAAGTCATATAGTAGAGGAGGTACATGCAATACTCCTGTGCGGTGGCAGTTCCTTTGGGCTTGATGCGGCAACCGGGGTCATGCGTTACCTCGAAGAGAAAGAGGTAGGGTTTGACGTAGGTATAATAAAGATTCCAATTGTCCCTACTGCTGTGATTTTTGACCTTTTTTTTGGTGATCCAAAGGCAAGACCAACATCAGATATGGGTTATAAGGCCTGTGTAAATGCAGGTGAACTGGTTGAAGAGGGGAGTGTAGGAGCAGGCGTGGGGGCAACAGTAGGGAAGCTTTTTGAAATAACGAGGGCTATGAAGGGCGGTGTTGGTACATGCAGTATTGTGATGCCCGATGGATTGAAGGTAGGTGCACTTGTAGTGGTAAATGCCTTTGGGGATATCATAGATAATATTACTGGAAAGATTATTGTGGGGTTAAGGACATCAGAGAAAAGTCTTGAGTTTGCAAACACGGTAGATTGCCTCAAAAAGGGTTTTGTGAAAAAACAATTTGGTCTCGTGAATACGACCCTTGCTGTGATAGCTACGAATGCCCGGTTTAATAAGAGGGATATAACAAAGGTTGCTCAGATGGCCCAGGGTGGATTGATAAAAACGATAAGTCCGGTTCATACAACCTTTGATGGAGACCTTGTTTTTGCCCTTTCAGCAGGTGAACTTGATTCAGACATTAATCAGGTAGGGGTGCTGGGTGACTTTGTAATAGCGGAGGCTATAAAAAGGGCAGTAAAAAAGGCAGATGGTTTTGGTATTATACCGGCCTTCAGGGATATCCATAAAGGCTGGAAGGTTCTCTGAGTAAGGCAGGGTGGATTTGTGGTTGTCATTTATAAAGATTTCCAGGGAGGATAATGAGGTGGATGATTATCAGAAGGTAGCGGAACTTGTTAAAGAAAAGGGATATGTGGTTGCATTTACAGGTTCAGGTATATCTGCAGATAGCGGTATTCCCACCTTTCGTGGTGGGCAGGGACTATGGGAAAAATATGACCCCATGGAGTATGCACATATACGGGCTTTTATTAGCAATCCTGAAAAGGTCTGGGTAATGCTCCGGGAAATGTCACAGGTTATTTTGAGTGCTAAGCCCAGCCCTGCACATCTTGTCCTGAGTGAATTAGAAACCAGGGGGTTTTTAAAGGCGGTTATTACGCAGAATGTTGATGGTCTCCACCATATTGCTGGTAACAACAATGTAATAGAATATCATGGCAATCACAGATGGCTTGTATGCATGGGTTGTTCAAAGAGGACTCCCCTCTCGCATGAGCTAATAGACGTTATTCCTTACCCGAGATGTGAAAAATGTAATGGTGTTTTGAAGCCTGACGTTGTATTTTTTGGGGAGGGCATACCAATGCTTGAGATGATAAGGGCGAATGAGGAGGCAAACAGGTGCAACATAATGTTTATAATCGGGACATCGGGGGTTGTATACCCTGCTGCAGAAATACCCTATATGGTGAAATCAAGGGGGGCAACGATTGTTGAAATAAACATTTCTCCGACACCTTTTACTTCATCCATATCGGATTACTTTTTTGAAGGAACTGCATCTCAGATATTGCCGAGGATCCTCGAGCAAATGGATTAAGCAGTGAGGTAATAACATGGAACATACATATTGTGTGATAATGGCAGGAGGAAGAGGGGAGAGGTTCTGGCCCTTAAGTACTGAACTTGTCCCTAAACCTTTCCTGAAGCTTGTAGGTGATAAAACCATGATTCAACTGACCGTTGAGAGGGCTCTCAGGATAGTACCGAGAGAGAGAATATTTATTATTCTGGGCAAAGCCCACACGGAGATAGCAAAGAAACAGCTTGAAGATTTACCTGATGAAAATTTTATCGTTGAACCGGAAGGGAAAGATACTGCCCCTTGTATAGGTTTTGCAGCAGTCTCACTCCTGAAAATAGATAGTAAGGCTATCATGGTTACTTTACCTGCTGACCATTACATACCTGACATGGATGGTTTTGCAAAAGTGATATCTCATGGGGTGAAGATTGCAAGGATTGGGGATTATCTTGTTACAGTTGGAATAAATCCAATAAGGCCGGAAACAGGATATGGTTATATTAATGCATATGAAAGGTTCGGTGTTTCAGGAGATGTGGAATGCTACAGGGTAAACAGGTTTGTTGAAAAACCGGATTTTAGCAGGGCAATGCAGTATATAGAGGAAGGGAATTATTACTGGAATAGTGGCATGTTTATCTGGCAGACAGATGCGGTCTTGAGAGGGATTGAAAGGCATATGCCAGACCTCTATGATGGACTTTTAAGGATTCAGGATGCGTTGGTTTCAAACGATAGAGAAGCGATAGGGGCAATTTATAAAAATCTTGCAAGAAGGTCTATAGATTATGGGCTTATGGAAAAGGCCGATAATGTATTAATGATCCCTTCTTATTTCAGGTGGGATGACATCGGGACATGGGCATCCCTTTTAAGGGTTCTGGAGGTTGATGAGCATGGAAACTACATAAAAGGGGATGCTATATGTTTTGATACGAGGAATTGCGTTATATATGGGGACGATCTGGTGGTGGGAACAATCGGTGTTTCCCATCTTGTCATTGTTGCGTCAAAAGATGGTATTCTCATCTGCGGCGTGGACAGGGCCCAGGAGGTGAGAAAGATAGTAAATAAGTTGTCCTCTTAGCATTTAGCAAGGGGTTATAAAATCGGGGGTTATAAGGTGATTTCTAAAGTTTTCACAGCGACCACTTATGGCATAGACGGCATAAAAATAGATGTGGAAGTCGATATATCCTTTGGATTACCCTCTTTTAATATTGTGGGATTGCCCGAAACCTCTGTGAAGGAGAGTAGAGAGAGAGTGAGGGCTGCGATAAAAAATGCTGGATTTGAGTTTCCAAACGACAGAATTACAATAAACCTTGCCCCGGCAGATGTGAGGAAGGAAGGCTCTTCTTTCGATCTGCCGATAGCTTTGGGCATACTTGCCTCCATGGGAATAATAAGGGAAGAGGCAATGAGAGATTACCTTATTGCAGGAGAACTCTCTCTCGATGGAAGGATAAAAGGTGTAAGAGGGATTTTGCCCATAACAATACTGGCAAGCAAAGATGGTATAAAAAATATCGTAGTGCCGTACGAGAATGGCAATGAAGCGTCAATAGTCAGGGATATAAAAATACATGGTGCAAGCCACCTCCTCGAGATTGTTCAATTCTTTAAGGGAGAGGCGGAATTGAAAGAATTTGGAGCACAAAGCAGGATATCTGAAGATAATATGAAGGACAATGGCTTGAACTTTTCAGATATAAAGGGACATATTCAGGCAAAGAGAGCGCTGGAGATTGCTGCGAGCGGGGGTCACAATGTATTGATGATTGGTCCTCCAGGGTCAGGTAAAACTATGCTTGCGAGAAGAATTCCCACTATACTACCACCACTGAATTATGAAGAGGCAATTGAGACAACGAAGATACATAGTATTGCCGGTCTTTTAAACGTCAACAGGTACCTTATGGTTGAAAGGCCATTCAGGTCGCCTCATCATACCATCTCAGATGCAGGATTAATTGGCGGTGGTCATGTTCCGAAGCCAGGAGAGATAAGCCTTGCCCATAATGGTGTGTTGTTTCTTGATGAGTTCCCGGAGTATAAGAGAAATGTTCTTGATGCCTTGCGGCAACCCCTTGAGGATGGGGATGTAACCATTTCGAGGGTTACGCATGCCATTACCTTTCCAGCAAGGTTTATGCTTGTTGCTGCCATGAACCCGTGTCCCTGCGGTTACTGGGGGGATCCAAGAAAATCATGCATCTGCAATGGTTCCCAGATTCACAGGTACAGATCAAGGATTTCCGGACCCCTGATTGACAGAATAGATATACACATTGAAGTACCTC
>JAPLKF010000016.1 GCA_026388215.1 Pseudomonadota bacterium
TAAATCGTGTTTGATGATTCCATAGTAATTCTGTTGTGTGTGATAAATACTATCTGGGTTTTGTTGCTGATGCTTTTAATAATCTCGAGGAGAGACATAATGTTTGCATCGTCGAGGGGGGCATCTATTTCATCCAGAAACGAAAAAGGACTGGGTTTTGTGTCCATAAGGGACAGCAGGAAAGCCAGGGAAACAAGGGCCTTTTCCCCTCCTGAGAGCTGTTCCATCCTGACAACCTTTTTCCCAGGTGGCTGGACATACATTTCTATTCCGCTCACATCCTGATTAAAAACAAGATACCCGTTACCGCCTCTGAAGAGCATATGGGTAAATCTTTTAAATGTATCATTGACCACCTCAAATGTTTCAAAAAATATCTCCCTGGAGAGGCTGTCTATCTTTGTTATTGTTTTTTTCAGGGATTCCATAGCATTTTTCAAATCCTCTTTCTGTTTATCGAGAAATGCTACCCTTTCTTTTAATTCGAGGTATTCCTTTTCTGCTCGAAAGTTCACCTCACCTATATCGGAAATCTCTTTTGCTATATTTTCCCTTTCCACTTCTAAATTTTTACTGTACTGGATGGTAATATTTTCAGGTTCTTCGATGCCGTATGCAGTTTTGAGTCTTTCGTATATCGTATCCTTCTTTTCAATAAGGACTGCGATATCTGTTTCAATGTTTTCCCTCTTGCCCTTTATCTTATCCGCATCTTTATTTACCATATCTATCTTTTCCTGTAGGGCATGTTTTTCCATATGAAGGTTCCCGGAGGTCTTTTTGAGTTCTTCATATCTCTCTATCTGCCTCTCACATGTTTTTTGCAATGTTTCGTAACCTTTTTCCAACCCTTCTATCTTTTTTAAACATTCTGTGAGACCCTTTTCTGTCTGCTCTATCTTTTCCTGTTTCCGCTGTTTCTCGTCTGTGAGCGTTTTAATGAGGGTTAAATTTCTTTCTGTATCTTCATACAGGGTATTTAATAAATTCCTTTTTCTTTCAAGGCTTATTGTGATTTCATGCCATCTCGACAATGTATCATCGTAGGTTCTTTTTATATTATCGAGTTCCCCCCTGAGGGATGCCATCTTTTCTTCAGTACCTTCCTTTTCTCTGTCGTGTAACTCTCTCTCCTTGAGGAGGTCACCGATTGTTGTCTCAGAGGTTTCTTCAAAGAAGTCAACCTTTGAAACGAGCTCATTAAGCCTCTCTCTAATTGTTCTCAATTCGGTTTCTGATATTATGACCTCTTTTTCAATCCTGCTTATTGACTTTTCCTTTTCATTATTCTTCTCTTTAACCTCTCTGTATATTCTGTCGAGGTCGTTGTGCTGGTTTTGTGCATCTTTAATGGAAGTCAGGTGTTCCTGCAGGATCCCCTCTATCTCCTTTAATTCCTTTTCTACCCTTATCTGTTCTTTAAATCTTTTTAAATCGGCTGTCTCTGTTTCTTTTCCTCCTAAAATAAAACCCCTTGAGTCAATATACACATTGTTACCAATGAATATACCTTCCTCACCGTTTTCTATTCTTGCGAGTGCCTCCTCAATGCCCTGTGTCCATTTCAAATCTATCTCTACCTGTTGTTCGTTCAGCTTGAATATCCCCTTTTTTGGAAAAAATATGTAGTTGCCATCATATTTTTTTACCATCTCTGAGATAGCTTTTAGGTCATTTTGAGAGAGCACGCTGTATTCCATCTCTTTGAAGAAAAATCTTTCAAGGACCTTTTCTTTATCTTCATCGACCCTCAACATATCGATGAGTCTTTTTGTATCCACTGGACCTTCTATCTTATTCTCTTTTTGCTCGCTTATCTGTTTTAAGAATTCCTCTCTCCCCTGCTTTTCGCCTTTTAACCTCTCTACAGTATTCTTTTTCTCATTGATTGCCTTCAAAAGGGTTTCTCTCTGTTTTAATGTTTCTACCTCTTTTGATACTATCCCTTCTTTTTCAAGCCTTTCCTTTTCCAATGTTTCTATGAGTGCCCCGTGCTTGGCTTCTAAATGGGATAACCTTTCCTTCATGCCTTCCTGTTCTGACCGTTTCTTTTCTTCCCTCTGCTGTCTTTCCCTGCCCAACCTTTCTAATTGAGCGATGCGGTTTTTTATGTCTGTTATATTGCTCATGGTAACAAATAATCGAACCCTCTCTTCTTCAATCCTCTTTTCATATTCCTCTGTCTCGTCCTTTAACCTTTCTACAGTTTCCCTCAATCCATTTCCCTGTTCTTCCTCCCTCTTAAGCAGTAAGGCATGCTCTTCTTGCCTGATTTTTAATGCTTCTATTCCCTCGTCCACTTTTTTGATCTGTCCCTCTAATTCTATTTTGTCTTTTATTAATGTTTCCTTTTCTTCTTCTAACCTTTTCTTCTCATCCCTTATGTATTCTATCTCAAGGAGCCTGCTCTCCATGTCTTTTTCTTTACCCTTTATATCAACCTCAAGTTCCCTTATTGTGTTGTCTACCAATAGGAACTCATCTTCCTTCGTAGCAAATTCTTCTTTGAGTCTATTTTTCTCTTCCTCCTTCCCCCCAATCTCCCTATCTAAATCTTCATGTTTTTCTTTAATTTTCCCTATTTTTCTTGTGAGCTTCATGTATCCGTCTATGAGTATCTGGGTGTCTATCTCACTCAGCTTATCAGTTAGTAGCTTATATTCCTTCCATCTATTCCATTCATTTTCAGCCTTTTCAAAGTTTTTAATTACTTCGCTGTATATGTCTTCAATCCTTTCTAAGTTGGTGGTAACCTCTTCCATCCTTATCAGGGCATCCCTTTTTTTCTCTTCAAATCTTGTGACCCCGCTCGTTTCTTCTATAACAACCCTTCTCTCCTGTGGTTTCATCTGGACAAAATATTCAATCCTTCCCTGTTCCACGATGGCATAGGTGTTTACGCCGATGCCTGTGCCGAGGAAAAAATCCTGTATGTCTTTGAGCCTCACGGGATTCCCATTCATATAGTACTCATTCGAACCATCCCTGTATATTCTTCTTTTTATTGTTAAGTCTTTCTCTCCATCTGAAAGTTCTATGGCAACCTCAGCTATGTTCACGGGTCTTTTACCGTTGCTTCCGTGAAAGATTACGTCGCCCATGTCTTTTACCCTTAAAGATTTTGTGCCCCTTTCTCCCAGTGCCCAGATAACCGCATCCACAATATTACTTTTTCCACAGCCGTTTGGTCCTACTATGGATGTGATACCCTCGCTGAATTGGAAGACGGTTCTATTGAGGAAGGATTTGAAACCGAAAAGTTCAAGCCTTAAAAGTTTCATGTTATAGATTCAATAGCCCTTTTTATCCTTTTTTCTACACTGCCTTTCCCGAGAATACTTATGACCTCGAATATCCCCGGGCTCGCTGTTTTGCCTGAGAGGGCAACCCTGATAGGCTGGACAATCTCTACAATCTTTTTATTGTTTTCTTTTGCCAGCCCTTCTATTAATCTTCTTTGTTCCCCTTCATCGAGAGATAATAGGCCCTTAAACCCTGCATAGAAGCTCTCGAGGATGGGTTTTGTCTCGTATGTTAAGAATTTTTTTCTTGCCGCCTCTTCATATTGGATATCATCATTGAAGAAGAATCCTGCCATATGCGCCATATCCTTCAGGGTTTTTGCCCTTTCCTTCAGATTTGTTATTATTGGAATCAATTTATTTTTATCGTATCCATGGACCCCCATCTCCTCTATAAATGGGGTAAGTCTTTCTGCAATTTTGTGTTCGGACAGTCTTTTTATATAGTGGCTATTCAGCCATGAAAGCTTATCCATATCAAAAATCGATGGGGATTTCCCAACATTATGCAGGTCAAACTTTTCAATGAGTTCTTCTCTGGAAAAAACCTCCTGATCTCCATGGGCCCAACCGAGTCTTGAAAGGTAATTCATGAGCGCCTCAGGTAGGAATCCATCGTTTTTGTACTCAAGAAGCGATGTTGCACCGTGTCTTTTACTCAAACGTGCCCTGTCTTTTCCGTGAATCAGAGGAACGTGGGCAAATTGTGGTATCGTGTAATTCAATGCCTCATATATCAGTACCTGCCTCGGTGTATTGTTTATATGGTCATCGCCTCTAATAATATGCGTAATACCCATGAGTGCATCGTCAACTACCACGGTAAAGTTGTATGTTGGTATATTATCACTACGAAGGATTATCAGGTCGTCAAGTTCTTCACATTTAAAGGAAATTTTACCCCTTATTATGTCGTTAAACGTAACTTCGCCTGAAAGTGGTGTTTTGAAACGTATTACAAAAGGTTTATCTGTGTTTTCATGTATCCCATCCCTGCATGTCCTGTCATAGGTAGGTTTTTTACCATCCTTAAGCGCTCCCTTTCTTTTTTCTTCAAGAATCTCTTGAGAACAGCAACATTTATATGCATGTCCTTCCTTAAGAAGTCTATATGCATGCTCCCTGTATAGGTCCATCCTTTCTTTTTGAAAGTACGGCCCCTCATCCCAGTTTATGCCAAGCCAGGTAAGGCCTTCCAGTATATCCCTGACGTAGTCTTCCTTTGATCTTTCTACATCCGTGTCCTCTATCCTAAGTACAAATATTCCCCCATTATGCCTGGCAAAGAGCCAGCTGAAAAGCGCAGTTCGTGCTCCTCCAATATGGAGATACCCTGTAGGACTTGGTGCAAACCTCGTTTTAGTCATCAAGATTACCCTCGATAATGGTTTTAGTGATTATAATGGAAAAATATCTGTTCATCAATCTATTTTTATGGATACCCCACGCCATATGCATTTTTGTGTATACAATATACTTATTGAATTTTTTTGTATATGTTGGTAAACTATAGCGATATTAATCACAAAGATTAATTGGAGGCATAATGTACAAAGCAGGAGAAATAGCTGTATATCCTGGCCATGGCGTTGGAAGGATAGAGTCAATAGAAGAAAAGGAATTTTCAGGTATGAAGCAGGCCTTTTACATCATGAGGATTCTCGATTCAGATATGACTATCATGATCCCTGTCGAGGGGGTAAAGAATGCCGGTCTCCGCTGTGTTATTGATTCCTCTGAGGTTACAAAGGTCTATGCAATACTTAAGGATAAAAATGTAGTGCATAACCATTTGCCATGGAATAGAAGATATAAAGAATACATGGAAAGGATAAAGAGCGGCTCTATATTTGAGGTTGCAACGGTATTGAGGGAGCTTTATGGCCTGAGGGCTTGGAAAGAGCTGTCTTTTGGAGAAAAGAAGATGTTTGAAATAGCAAGGAATCTAATAAAGAAAGAATTGTCCATGGCATTGAAAAAGAATGAAGAAGAGATTGAGAAAGAGATTGAGGCTATATTTTTAAAAAACTATAAGGACTAAAGTGGTTTGAATATAGTAATCCAGATCTTGTTAGTACTGGTGACCACCGTTACCGGATATTTCATAATAAGAGAAATATTCGCAAGTAATTTCCTTGGTTTGTTTGGGGCCTTATTTGGTCTTGCCCTCGGTTACGCGATCCTTAAAGTGGAAGAAAAATTAAAGGATATATCATTAAAGACAATCTTTGGGAGTTTAATAGGGGTAACGATAAGCCTTCTTGTTGCAGACCTTTTTATTTCAAAACTCCTTTTAACACTTGTGAAGGACATACCGATAACGTTGCCTATATATATCCTCATTTATTTTGTTTTGGGTTACCTTGGTTTCAGGTTAGGCGAGAAAAAGAGCCAGACCATTGATCTTTCAAAGATACCTCTCTTTGGAAGGATGGAAGATGAGGAGGATGTTAAAATCCTTGATACAAGTACAATTATAGATGGAAGGATAGCAGATATATGCGAGACAGGATTTATAGAAGGGACGTTTATGATACCCCAGTTTATACTCTATGAGATTCAGCACATTGCAGACCATCAGGATCCGGTGAAAAGGACGAGGGGTAGAAGGGGCCTTGATGTACTCCATAGATTGCAAAAGCAGACGTTTGTGAAGGTGAAGATTGTTGACTACGATTTTCCAAAGCTTAAAGATGCGGACACGAAGTTGATTGCCCTTGCAAAACGCTTAACTGCTAAGTTAGTGACCAATGATTATAACCTTAACAAGGTGGCAGAGCTCCAGGGGATTGAAGTACTTAATATGAACCAGCTGGCAAGTGCTTTAAAACCAGCGATACTCCCTGGCGAGCAGATGAGCATAAAAATTCTTAAAGAGGGGAAAGAGCATGGTCAAGGGATAGGATACCTTGACGATGGAACCATGGTTGTTGTGGATGAGGCAAAAAAACTGCTCGGCAAAGGTGTTGATGTGGTTGTCACGAGTGTATTACAGACCACATCTGGCAGGATGATATTTGCAAAACTTAAAGAACAAGCCGAAAAGGAATTCTACTTCCCTGATGAGTACAAGTTGGAAGAACAGGGAAGATAATACATGAGGACCCTCGCAATAATACTGGCAGGTGGCGCAGGCAAGAGGATGGGGACCTCTACGAACAAACAGTTCTTAATCCTGGACAACAAACCTATCATTGTCCATACATTGCAGATATTTGAGGAATGCAGAACGGTAGATGGTGTTTATCTTGTTGTAAATCAGAAAGACCTTCCGATTATACAGGAGGAGATCCTTGAAACGTACAGATTCAACAAGGTGATGAAGCTTGTCATGGGCGGAAGATTGAGACAGGATTCTGTGAGGAATGGGTTAGAAGCAATTGAAAACCCGTGTGATATAGTGATAATTCATGATGGTGCAAGGCCGTTTGTTTCCCCTTCGTTTATAGAAAAAAGTATTTTTCTTATGGAAATGTTTGATGCAATAATCCCTGCCCTCCCTGTCAAAGATACTATAAAGGTAGTATCAAAGGAGGGTTTTGTCTTAAAAACCTTAGAGAGGGATTCACTATGGCAAATACAAACACCCCAGACATTTAAGTACGAGGTCATTGTAAAGGCATATAGAGAAGGTATGGCAAAGAAGCTTTGTGGGTATGATGATGCAACATTTTTAGAGTTTTTGGGTAAAAGGGTTAAGGTAATAGAAGGCTCTCCTTATAATATAAAGATAACAACACCGGAAGACCTCATTATAGCGAAAGGCATGCTCTCTCAGCTTAAAGGCACCATATGAGGGTTGGGATAGGTTATGATGTTCATCCCCTCGTTGAAGGGAGAAAACTTTTCCTCGGGGGCATTGAGATACCATACAGCAAAGGTCTTTTAGGCCATTCAGACGGAGATGTCCTTATCCACGCTATCTGTGACGCAATCCTCGGTGCTATCTCCGAAGGCGATATAGGTGTATATTTTCCAGACAGTGATGAAAGTATAAGAGGCATAAATAGTATAAAAATACTCTCCTATGTTATGGAACTTGTTAAAAAGAAAGGGGTTAAGGTAGTAAACATAGATGCTGTAATTGCTGCGGAAGAACCAAAAATACACCCCCACAGAGAATTGATCAGGAAAAATATAGCGAAAATACTAAATGTGGATATAGACAGGGTTGGCATAAAGGGGAAAACCAAAGAAGGGCTTGGTTTTGTGGGTAAAAAGGAAGGCATAGAAGTATATGCAGTGGCATTGCTTGAAGAGGTTAGGGTACAGACCCCATACCCTATACCCTGAGGGCATACATGGTTAAGGTAAGATTCGCACCGAGCCCCACTGGACACCTCCACGTAGGAAATACACGTACAGCACTGATGAACTATCTCTTTGCCCGTAACAAAAATGGCAGATTTATATTGAGGATAGAGGACACGGATGTTGAAAGGTCAGATGCAATGTACGAAACATCCATTATAGATGACCTGAAGTGGTTTGGTATAAAATGGGATGAAGGCCCATTTAGACAGTCGGATAGACTTGACATTTACAGGTCTTATGTGAAAATCCTTCTCGATAAAAATGCTGCCTATAAATGTTTCTGCTCTAAGGATGCGCTTGAGCAGATGAGGAAGGTATCCCTGGGAAAGGGTGAGCCACCGAAGTACAATGGGACATGCAGGGAACTTTTAGGTAGTACTATAGAGCAGTATGAGAAAGAAGGCAGGCCTTATGTGGTAAGGTTCAAGTCCTTACAAAAACCCATTAGCTTTAAGGACGAGATACATGGAGAGATTCATTTCCCCCGTGACCATGTAGATGATTTTATTATTTTAAAACAGGAGGGTACGCCTTCCTACAATTTTGCCGTGACCATCGATGATATGTTAATGGGTATTACCCATGTGATTAGAGGGGCTGACCATATATCAAATACGCCAAAACAGATTATGCTCTTTCTGGCCTTTGGTGAGAAGCCTCCTCAGTATGCCCACCACTCTTTACTCACAGGTGATGATAAAAAACCATTGAGTAAAAGACATGGGGCTACAAGGGTCAGGGAATTCAGGGATATGGGTATACTGAAATCAGCATTCATGAATTACCTTGGAATTCTTGGCAGAAATGTGAAAAAAGAGATTCTTGAAGAAGGAGAACTCATAGAAACATTTTCCCTAAATTCCCTTTCTTCATCCGATTCCCTATTTGATATGGGAAAGATGCTCTGGTTCAATAAGGAATATATCAGAAGGATGCCAATAGAGAACATGCTCGTCGAACTGGACCTCCCCTTGGATTACAGGGACAGGATTGCCGTTTTAAAGGACAATGCGAAAACATTGAATGAGATGAAGGGGCTTCTGGACATATTTGATAGTACGGATATAAAGGAAGATGGTCTCACATACCTCCTGCATATTACAGAGTTGAAGAACATATTGCCTTACCTGAGAGAAGTGCTTATGGACAAAAGGGGTGCAATATTAGAAGATATTTTGCAGACCCTGGAAAGAAAAACAACACTTGCAAAGAGGGAACTCCTTATGACGCTACGAATACTATGCACGGGTAGAAAGAGTGGTCCCCCATTGAAAGAAGTATTTCAGCTAATCCCAAAAGATATTATAATTAAGAGGGTGGAATGCGTAGAAAAGAGATTTACACTTCAATAAAAGATATATTTCGCAGCCTCTCTTTGAGGACCCAACTGCTTTTGATCCTTCTTTTTCTTCTTGTCATCTCAATAAGCTCGCTTACAATAATCTATTCAAGGTCTGAAGGGTTGATTATAGACAAGGTTACAGAAAATATAGATGACATTACCAAGGCTATCCAGATAAGCGTTGAGGAGTTGACTTACAGGGGTGACAGCACCGAGAGGCTGAAGAATTACGTTGATATGTTAAACAAAAAAGGAATAAAAGAGATATCAATTTTAAGCGATAGCTCGGAGGTCATTGCAAGCTCGAACCCGAAGAAAATCGGGACAAAAGAGAAGATGGGAGAAACAAAGGATAAGACAGGAGAAAAAAGGATAGTAAGAAAGAAAGGTCTGATGATCACGGCACGACTTGGAGAGGAGAGTAAGACAGAGGCACAGAGGCTTTACAGTATAATTATGCCCGTGTCGATAAAGGGGCAGAATATAGGTTACATCCATATCAACATGGTACTTGATGACTATAAGCTACTCCAGAGGAAGAACCACTTTAAAAGGATTTTGAGTACACTCTTTGCCTTCAGTATCGGCATTATCATCAGCCTCCTCATCGCAGAAAAGTATACCGAGCCGATTAAAAAGATTGCCAATGCCAGCAAAAGGATTGCTGAGGGGGAACTGGTAAAAATCAGGGATAGGAATCGCAAGGACGAAATAGGTATCCTGATAAGAAGTTATAACGAAATGGTTGATAAATTGAGTGAGAGAAAGGAGCTGGAAGAAAAGCTGAAGAAGACAGAACAGCTTTCAATGATAGGGCAGCTATCGTCAGGAATAGCCCATGAGATCAGGAATCCTCTGAATTTTTTGTCTTTATCGGTTGGGCATATAAAGGAGAGGGTCATTGAAGAGAAGATTGAGAAAAGGGATGACCTTATCAAACTTTTAGATGACATGACAAAGGAGATATATAAGGTTAACGAGCTTATCCATAATTTTCTCTTTTTAGGAAAGCCTATTACATTGAATAGAGAGTGGATACCACCAGAGACACTGATAAATGAGGTGCTTTATATCTTGAAGGACAAAATAAAGAGCGGGGTTGACATTAAGGTAACATGCAAAGCTGATGGACAGCTTATGTATTGTGATAGAGAGTGCATTAGGATATGTCTTATCAACCTGCTTTTGAATTCTATTCAGGCCATAGAGGACAGAGGAGAGGTGGTAATTGAATGCGGTAGGGAGGACGGGTTTTCTTATATCTCTGTGGCGGATAATGGAGAGGGCATAGAAAGTGAAGAGATGGAGAAGATATTTGAGCCATACTATTCAACGAAAAAATTCGGTATCGGTCTGGGTCTTGCCATTACAAAGAGATTTGTAGAAGAGCATGGGGGGGCAATCTCAATTGATAGTAAAACGGGTAAGGGAACGGTTATGAAGATAAGGGTGCCTTATTATGAAGTATGATAAGGGTAGTATTCTTATAGTTGAGGATGATAAGAACCAAAGGGAAATCATTAAGACTATCCTTGCGAAGGAAGAGTTTTATGTAGAGGATGTGGATTGTGGGAAAAAGGCAATTGAACTTCTAAGGGGTAGTAACTTTGATCTGGTACTCACAGATTTAAGGCTGCCCGATATAGATGGCACTGAGGTCCTTAAAGAGGTAAAAACATTAAACAGACCGTGTCATGTTCTTATCATTACAGCCTTTGGTTCTATACCTTCTGCAATTGAGGCAACGAAGCTCGGCGCCTTTTATTATCTTGAAAAGCCTCTTGAGAAGGACCATTTACTCATCGTGATAAATAATGCAATGAATCAGGTAAAACTCCTTAAAGATAACATTATGTTAAAGAACCAGCTTTTAGATAGGTTCCATCTGGACAATATTGTGGGGGTTCATGGCAGCATGGAGGAACTCTTCAAGATAGTAAGAAAGGTAGCCCCTACAAATTCTACTGTTCTCATATATGGAGAGAGTGGTACAGGAAAAGAGCTTTTTGCAAAGAGCATACATTTTAATAGCCTCTGGAAGAGTAACCCTTTCTTTGCAATTAATTGTGCATCAATACCGGAGACCCTTCTGGAAAGCGAGCTTTTTGGTTACGAAAAAGGGGCCTTTACAGGTGCACTATCCCGTCATATTGGCCTCTTTGAGCAGGCGAACGGGAGCACCCTTTTTCTTGACGAAATAGGTGACCTTTCCTTAAGCACACAGGCGAAAATATTAAGGGCTATTCAGGAAAGAGAAATCAGGAGAATAGGTGGAAGGGAGAACCTGAAGCTCGATGTGAGGATAATTGCGGCGACAAATAAAAGGCTTGAAGAAGAAATATCGAAAGGCAGGTTTCGTGAGGACTTATATTACAGATTGAATGTAATAGCCTTTTCTATTCCACCACTCAGGGAGAGGGTAACGGATATTCCACTCCTTGTGGAACACTTTTTAAAGAGACTTAATGCATCCCATGGAAAGAAAAAGGGTCTTACAAATGAGGTTTTACAATCGCTTATGAGATATTCATGGCCAGGGAATGTAAGACAACTCGAATCCGTGATTGAGAGGTCTTATGTGATGTGCGAGGAAGACATGATAGATATGGAGCATATCTCTGAGGAGGTGAAACAGGTCCCTGTGACCGGGTCTTCCTATGATAGGTTACACGCTACAGCAGATGACCTTATTGACGCAAAACTCACTGCAGCTGAATACCGTTTGTATCTATATCTTATCAAGCTCGATCCATCCAGAGAAGATTTTCAAGAGGCGATAGAGCCAATAACCATTATGGAAAAGTTAGACATAACCAAACAAACATTTTATACAGGTATTGCACGATTAAAAGAGTTGAGACTCTATGATTACAGATTACAGGCAAGCAAAGGTAAGCTGGACAGAAGGATACAGTCAGGAAAATTTTACTAAAATACGAAAATCGGTCTAAAAAATTAGACTTTATTTAAAAAACTCTATTCTTTTTTCTCCATACAAAAATCATTCTCGCCCTTAACATTGTATGATTATTAAGAAATTACAATTGTATACAGTATGGCGAATATTTGGCATGGTAAATGCAACTATATTCTTTGCGAAAGTCGAATTTAAAAAAGAAAGGAGGTGAAAAGATATGAAGAAAGCTTTAATGATAGCACTCGCACTATTGATCAGTGTTGCATTTGTTACAACAGTATTTGCTCAGGCAAAACCAGCTGAGAAACCAGCAGCTACAGACAAACCAGTAATGAAGGTAGACAAGCCGGTAAAGGCTGAGAAAGCTGAGAAACCAGCGAAGGCAAAAGGAAAAGCATTTGCAGGTGAGGTAGTCAAGGCAGAAGCGACGGCACTCGTTGCAAAGGACAAGAAGGGCGAAATGACCTTTGACGTAAGCGCAGTGAAAGGCTTCAAGGCTGAGGATTACAAGGCTGGCGACAAGGTAGTGGTGAAATATGCTGAGAAAGATGGCAAGAATGTAGCATCAGCCGTCAAGAAAGTAGTGAAGAAAGAGAAAAAGGTTGAGAAGAAAGAAGCTCCAATAAAAGCCGAGCCAGCAAAACCAGCACCTCCAGCAGCACCTCCAGCAAAGAAGTAAAAAGGTTACAGGCAACAATAAAATGGGGGGAGTCATCTCCCCTTTTTTATTCCCTCTGCCTAATGCTTAGTGATTTCTGCCTACCGCATTCATTGATTATATATAGAGCGGGTCTGCCTCTATACGAACTTCTGGAATATTGTATATGTGGAGAAGGGATTTATAAAATAGCTCCTCATTTCCTTTCAAGATTATCCTCCACCTGTATCCCTTCTTTTTTTGCATGAGGGGCCCTGTTACATAACCTGTGAGACCTTCTTTCTCTATTATTTCTTTTATTTTGTTTATGATTTTGATGCCTGCCTGTTCGCCCTTTTTCTCCACCTCGATTAAAAAAATCCTCGCATAAGGAGGAAACTCTGCTGCCCTTCTTTTTTTTAACTCCTCAAAGTAAAATGTTTTTAAATTTAGGAAATAGGTAGTGTTAACACCCTTTTTCCTCTCCATAACTATATAAATTTCTTCAGGGCTTAAGGCATCGAGGAGATTTGTGAAAACCTGAAACATCTTCTCCTCTGCCCTGTATCCGGCAATTCTTAGTAATTCTTCCCATCCGATGAGGATAAGCTTATTTGCATGAAGACCATAAAGTTTCGACAGGGTTTGTGTACCTATTATGATGGCAGGGGTCTCATGGGAAACATTTTTTAAATTTTCCAAATCCTCCTTAATGGTTTCCCCGGTTATTCTTACAATATGGGTGTTTTTAAGGATGTTTTTCATCTTTTCTTCAAGGTACTCGGCCCCTATTTGAGAAAAACGGATAAGGTTGCTTCCGCAGTTCATACACATTTCTTTGTATTCTAAATTTTTACTGCATGCGGGGCATACAAGTAAGTTTTTGTGTTTCTGGTAACTCATTATCCCCTGACAGACTGGACATAAAAAAGGCCTTTTGCAATCGAGGCATTGAATATAAGAGCTATAGTCTTTTCTCGGCGTGAATATGGCTATGATTTCTTTTTTCTCAATTGCTGTATTGATAATTTTGATAAGTTCTTCAGGCAAGGTCCCATAGGATGATATATTTTTCTCTGTAATTATTTCGGAGTATTTTTTGTTTTTCAGCCATGCCTTTTCGATAATATTGATGTTTCCATCCTGCGCAAATTTAAAAATTTCCATAGAAGGGGCAACGCTTCCAAAAACAACAGGGATATGTTCTATCTCTGCCCTTTTCATTGCAAGCAAGCCAGCGTTGAACCTAAAACCCTCCTCATTTCTGTATTCGTCTTCTTCATGCCTGTCCACGACTATGAGGGAGTTATTCAATATAGGGAGAAATGTGCAGCTTATATTGCCTAAAATTAAGAAGCCGCCCTCGTTTCTCGCCTTGAAGTATGTTTCCATCCTTTGCTTACCCTTTGTTGTAGCCCCATACCATAATACGTTATTGTGAAATCTCTCGGAGAGCATGCGATAAAAATATCTTCCTGTTATGTAATAGTCGGGGAGAAGCATAAGGACATTCCCCCCTTTATTTAGGTGTATGGATATAAGGTCTGTATAATATTCTAAACGGCTCTTGATATCCCCGATGTAAAGTATCCTTTCGGGTTTTTCCATGGATTTTAATTTTTCTGCAAGGGGTGAAAAGGGTTTGTTGGTGAAGGCATCGCAGAGTTCTATCAAGCCTTCTTTATAGTATTGAAATACAGTATCTTTGCCAATGGCAGTATACGCCTTTTTCAGGGAAACATTATCTAAAGCAAGGGCACGGCCTTCAAGGGCTTTGATTGTGAGATATTTTTCTATATGAAGGCTTGCGGGAATCGCATATTTAAGGACAATGCCTATAGGTGTTATGTAATAATATGAAGCCCATTCGCAAAGAAGGATGAGTTTGTCATCCATTAGAGGAAATATATCTACTATCTCGTAAATTTCCTTTAGATTTGTGTCAGCCCCGTCATCCATGTCCGAAATAAACCCCACGAGGGTCTTGTTTTTAAATGGAACCCTTACCCTTAAGAATCGTTTGATGAAGGGTACCCATTTTTCAGGGACAGAATATGAGAATGTTTTTGTTACTGGTATTGATAGGGCAACATGAACAATCATGAAGAAAGTAAAAGGTCTTTGTAATCGAGCCCCTTGATAAAATTTACGTGTTTGATGCGCTCCCCAAGAAAACGACCACCTATTTCTTCAAATGTTTCAGGTGAGTCAGTGACAAAATATTCACATCCTCCCTTGCCCGTGTCGTTGATGATCCCATTCTTTTCAAGGGTCTTTTTTACTTCCTTTGCAGTTTCTCTGCCTGTGTTTATTGTGTTTACACCCTTACCCATGCTTTTTTTAATTGCATGCTCCAGAATCGGGTAATGTGTACATCCCATTACAAGGACATCAATGTCTGATTGTTTAAAATCTTTTAGATATCTTTCTGTCATAATGTAGGCTATTTCATCATTTTCAAGGCCTTCTTCAACAATGGGTACAAATAAGGGACAGGATTTTGATATTACCTTTACCTCGGGGTCAAGCCTTCTGACAGCCAAATCGTATGCCTTACTTTTTATGGTGGCCTTTGTTCCTATTATCCCTATTTTTTTCTTTTTTGTTTGTGCTACGGCTTCTTTTGCGCCCGGGTCAATTACCCCCAGTACAGGGATAGGGAGTTTCTTTTTAAGTATATTCAGGGCCAATGCAGAAGAGGTATTACAGGCAATGACAAGTATTTTAATACCCTTTGTGAGCAAAAAGAGTGCGCTTTCAAGCGCATACTGTGCCACTATCTGGGGAGACCTGTTTCCGTAAGGGACCCTTGCCGTATCGCCAAGGTAGGTTATGTGTTCTTTGGGGAGGAGTTTTTTAACCTCTTTTAAAACAGTAAGCCCACCGACACCCGAATCAAACATGCCTATAGACAGCGTTTTCATGGGAAAAGATTATGTAAGATAGGGGGGAAAGTCAAGCGTTATAGTTAAGCTAATAGCTTTTAGTAAAACCCAGTCTATCCCGTCTATTTTGTCGTGACCAGATAGACCAGAGGGACGAAAGAAACAAGATAGACAAATTAAAAGAGCATTAAAAATGTTGCTTACTGCTTGCACTCCCCGATAGAGCCTTCTTTACATTTTATTGTCCCGTCAGTCCAGGTGGCACCAGAGAAATCTGCACCAGTCAGGTTTGCACCAGTCAGGTTTGCACCATACAGGTTCGCACCAGTCAGTTTTGCACTGCCCAGGGATGAATGTTGGAGTTTCGCACCTGACAGGTTCGCACCAGTCAGGTTTGCACGGGTCAGGTTCGCATTCCATAGACCTGCAGCGGTCAGGAATGCACCAGATAGGTTTGCACCGGTCAGGTTTGCATTGGTCAGGATTGCTGTTATCAGGTTCGCACCGGTCAGGATTGCACCGGTCAGGATTGCACGGGTAAGGACTGCCATTATCAGGTTTGCACCAGATAGGTTCGCACCGGTCAGGTTTGCACCATACAGGTTCGCATAGGATATGTCTGCATATTTCAGGTCTGCAAGGGTCAGGTCACAGTACGGGCATATTTTTGTTGTTTTCAGTTTTTCAAGATCGACAGGATCAAACCCGTACCCTGTAGTCAACGTGAAGCACAGCAGTGTAATGGTTATGCCGATAAGAAACGATACAGTTCTTTTCACTATTGGAGCGCCCTCCTTATTGTTTTTTATTTGCATCCATGGTGTTTTCATGTACATATGCATCTCCAGTGTTGTGCGTTTTTATAAAGCTTATAGCTGACAGCTAATGGCTGAAAGCTTATAGCTGGTTTTACGTTAATATCCCGAGGACTTCCCTGACCTCGTGGAGGGTCTTTTTTGCAATGTTTCTACAGGACTTTGCCCCGTTTTTTAACACATCCATTACATAGTCTGTATTCTGCATCAGGGATGCTGCCCGCTCCCGTATGGGGGTAAGTTCTTTCCGGATATTTTCAAACAGTATTTTTTTGCAATCTATGCAGCCGATCGAAGCGGTTCTGCAGCCTTTGTCTATGTCTAAAAGTGTGATGTTTTCTGAAAAGGCCCTGTGTATTGTGTAGATATTGCATATTTCAGGGTTACCGGGGTCTTTTCGTCTCACCCTATTGACATCGGTTACGGCTGTTCTTAATTTCTCCCACATATCCTTTTCATCTTCCAGGATGCCGATGTAGTTATTCAGGGTCTTTGACATCTTGCTCTCTCCATCTGTGCCAAGGATTCTTGGTGCACGGGAGAGTATAACTTGTGGTTCAGGGAAGATGTTGCCGAATCTACTGTTGAACCTTCTTGCCACCTCTCTCGATAATTCCACATGCTGAACCTGGTCTTCGCCTACAGGCACAAAACCAGCCTTATATATTAGTATATCTGCGGCCTGCAATACCGGATAATCCATAAGCCCAATATTTATATTAGCCCTGTGTTGTTTCGACTTTTCCTTGAACTGTGTCATCCGTTCAAGTTCACCAATGGGTGTCACGCAGTTGAATATCCATGCCAATTCAGTGTGCTCAGGCACATGGGACTGGACAAATATCTTACATTTTTCAGGGGACAGTCCACATGCAACGAGTATCAAAGCCGTTTCAAGAACCCTATCCTTCAGCTTATTAATTTCATATTCCACAGTTATGGCATGATAATCAACAACACAATATATACAATCGTATTCTTCTGTTAAATGGACCCAATGTCTTATTGCACCTACATA
>JAPLKF010000017.1 GCA_026388215.1 Pseudomonadota bacterium
TTCCGCTTCGATCTCTTCTTCATCTTCGGATTCTTCACTTTCTGAATCATCCCCCAACAATTCGTCAGCAAATGACGTATCTCCGTTTTCGGTAGGCTTGATTAGGAGAACTTGATCGTCTCCCATTTTGAGTCCCCAGCCGATGTTATTAAGTGCCCGCCTCAATTCGTGAGAAGTATTTTCATCAGGGTCCATTTCTTCAGGCAAATAATCAGGGTTATCACGAAGCTATTGCTTCATCGGATAAATTTCAAGGCCACCGTCCGGTTTTTGTAAGACGATATTATGACGTTTTGGCATATCTAACTTTTCCTCTTGTTTGGGGTTTGCCCGCCTAACTTATCTTTTAACCTGATTCGATTTGCACAGCCATTACCTCAATTATCCATAGAACAATAGAACTCTCTGAAACTGTTCGCCTTCTTTCTCCTCAAGCGCTTTCCATGGAAACTCTTTTACTTCTTCTTTTTCATTCCTATTATTGCTAAGAGTAAAACTGGTAAAGCAACTAACAAAGCAACAAGCAGTTTTTCCACATTATCACCTTCTTTATCTCACCACTTCTTTTTTTCATCCGGATAACTAAGAATATTGGTAGGTCTTGAAACAACAATTCTGTCACTATGCCAGCCCCTTTTTATCCATTGTCCTCCAGCTTTATTTAAATTTCAAGCTAAAAATATCCAGTGATATCATTGAATACGGATTGAAATGTTGTATATTCGGAGGTAATGACAAATGCTATCTTAAATTAATTTCCCCTCACCTAAAATACGCTCATTTTGCCTCTTAACGGCCTTTTGCTCAACCAGACTACACGCCGTTTTTGCCCTATACTCTCCGCTCTCTGCTCTCCGCTATTTGCTGCCTTTACTGCCGTATACCTTCCTCTCATCAAAAACCTTTTTGCCTACCACCTTCCAGCCGTCTTTCCAAACCCTGTAGAAGCAACTCCAGAACCCCATATGACATGCTGCCACCCTCTGATCAACGACAAGAAGAAGTGTGTCGTTGTCACAGTCAAGATGCACCGATTTAACCTTTTGTATATGGCCTGAGGTTTCTCCTTTCAGCCATATCTTATTTCTCGACCTTGAAAAGTAATGTGCCTTTTTAGTCGTCAGCGTTAGTTCAAAGGCTTCTCTATTCATATATGCAACCATAAGCACATCCTTTGTCTTTTTGTCTTGGACAACTACTGGCACAAGCCCTCTTTCGTCCCACTTTATCTCTTCCATATCGACTCCCTTGTTGGCTTTATTAGCTGAGTGCTTAGAGCAAAGGGTGTTAACTCTACGCTCCATGCTCTTCGCTCCATGCTAAAGCCTCACCGCCACCCCTCTATCTCTCAGATACTGCTTTGCTTCAATAATTGTATGTTCTCTATAGTGGAATATAGATGCAGCAAGCACCGCATCTGCCTTTCCATCTACAAGACCTTCATAGAGATGCTCAAGTGTACCAACACCGCCTGATGCAATTACAGGGATATTCACTGTTTCCGAGATGGTCCTCGTAAGTTCTATATCATATCCCATCTTTGTCCCATCCCTGTCCATGCTTGTCAAAAGTATTTCACCTGCACCAAGCCTTTCCACCGTTGCCGCCCATTCAACAGCATTTACTCCTGTTGGCCTTCTTCCGCCATACGTATAGACCTCAAAACCATCGCCTTTTCTCTTTGCATCGATGGCAATACAGATACACTGACTGCCGAATATCTCACTTGCCTTCCTTATAAATTCCGACGATTCAATGGCAGCCGTGTTAACCGTTACCTTATCTGCACCGGCAAGAAGCATATCCCTGATATCCTTTATACTCCTTATACCACCACCCACAGTAAGGGGCATAAAAACCTCATTTGCAACCCTCTCAACCACATCTATTATCGTTCTTCTCTTTTCATGAGAGGCAGTAATATCAAGGAAACATAGCTCATCAGCCATTTCATCCTCATATATCTTTGCATTATCGACAGGGTCGCCCGCATCTCTGAGACCCACAAAATTTATACCCTTCACTACCCTGCCCTCCATTACATCAAGGCATGGGATTATTCTCTTAGTCAGCATATTTAACTGCCTCTTCTATCCTAATCAAACCTTCGTATACCGCTTTACCCAGAATTACACCCCAAACACCCATATCTTTCAGCGCCTTCACATCCTCAATGCTTGTCACTCCGCCGCTTGCGATTAAAGGGATTCTGGTCATCTCTGATAGCCTTTTCATACTTTCATAATCAGGCCCTGTGAGCATCCCGTCCCTTGTAATGCTTGTGCAGAGAATAGCCATTATGCCAATATGCGCTGATGCCTCAAGAATTTCCCCTATATCCCTGTTGATAGCAGTTTTCCACCCCCTCACCATTGGACGGCCTTCATATAAATCAAGGCCAAGTATAATATTCTTAAACTTCGAGAGACTCTGAAAAAATCCATCGTCTTCAAGGGCCGCAGTGCCAACAATTATTCCATCAATACTTAAATCACTGTAGAGCTTTATGTCCTCTTCACGCCTGATGCCCCCACCTACTTCCATATAGTCAGTGACCTTTTCTCTTATATTTTTTATAATCTCCCTGTGCACAACCTGTCCTGTTCTTGCCCCATCTAAGTCTATTATATGAAAATCCCTTGCTCCCCCCTCTATCATTTCTTTAATCTTAGAGACGGGGTCTTCACTATATACCGTTACTCTGGAAAAATCTCCTCTTACCAACCTCACACACTTACCATCCATGATATCCATAGCAAAAAGTACTTTCATTGCATGTCTTTTAATAGATATTCTCTAACAGGTAATCTAACCCTGCTTTAATCCCCTCTTCTGACAACTCGCCTGCTGTCAGCCATTTGCCCCCTCTCCTAAAAAATTTTCCTATATTCAAAACATTCTCACTTAATGCCTGCTGGGTCTCATCAAATACAAATACACGTATTACATTGTTATCTTCTATGAGATGCATATGAAAACCCACACCTGCCGGTTTTTCAGCAGCAAAATTGCCGCCTCTCCTTTCCTCAAATCTATAGATGAATACATTAATGTACCTTGCTCTTTCCTTGCCCTCCACGTATCCCACACCTTTTTCCATTAATCCTTCTTTTAGCCTGTTCATTATAATTCTCTCTGCATCCTTATGGATATTCCCGGCCTTTATGTGCCTTCCACAGTATCTACATTTGTCAGTCTTTTCCGGGTCTTCCAATCTATCAACATACACACCCAAATCCTGGGTGGCAAAACCCACATTGGTAAAAATAAGAACCATTATCCATACAAATAATAGTGTATATTTTGACACAGACATTGTGGAAACCCCCTTCAAAAATAACATACATAATTCTATAAGAAAACATAGACAAAGGAAAGGGGAAAAAGCAGTCAAAAAAAATAGTTGATGGCGAAGGGTTAAGAAGAGGTGAAAGACATAAACAGGTTATCGCCCTTACTTAAAAACATCCACGCATGTATTGAAGAGGAGAACCACATTCAAAATGATCAGAATGATGGTACCTGCGTATGTCACAATGTTCATCCACAGCGAGTTCGTAAACTTACCCATAAGTTCCTTTCTGTTTATGAGTTTCAACATAAATATCAAAACTGCAGGAAGAAGCAGGCAGTTTACTATTTGAGTAAACCACATCACCTTGATAAGTGGTAGGTTTGGTATTAAGACAATTGAGGCACCCAAGATAAGTATGGTTGTGAACAATGACATGAATTGTGGGGCTTCCTTAAAACCTTTTCCTATGCCTGTCTCCCATCCCATTGCCTCGCAGATATAGTACGTGGTGGCAAGCGGGAGGATGCAGCCGGAAAAGAGGGATGCATTGGCGAGACCGATAGCAAAAAGTATATAGGCATATCTACCAGCCAACGGCTTCAATGAAAGGGCAGCATCCTCTGCTGAGTCTATTTGAATCCCTGCTGGAAATAATGTTGCCCCACAGGCAACGATTATGAAAAATGCAACAACACCCATCATAATAGAACCGAATATTACATCTATCTTTGAAGCCCACCAGTCCTCTTCTCTTAACCCTTTCTCAACAACACCCGATTGGAGATAGAACAACTGCCAGGGCGTAATAGATGTGCCAATGATACTGACAATCATAATGAGGTAACCCTTCCCCCACTCAAAATGGGGGGTTACTGTTTTTTTCATAACCTCACCCCAATCGGGCTTCGCAAGGAAAGCAGAAACGATATAGGTAATATATACGAAACATATACCCAAAAAGATCTTTTCAAATATACTATAATTCCATTTTGTAACGAGAAACCATACAAAAAAGACTCCTATTGGAATTGAAATGTACTTACTCAACTTGAATAGTTCCATGCTTGCAGCCCATCCAGAGAATTCTGCGGTAGTATTTCCCAAATTGGTAAAGAACAGACAAACCATGACCCAGAAGGCGGTTTTGATTCCATAATTTTCTCTTATAAGATCTGCAAGCCCCTTGCGTGTTACCATCCCCATCCTGGAAGACATTTCTTGTAATATAATGAGCAGAAAGACTGTGGGGATTAAGGTCCACAACAGATTATATCCGTACCGTGCCCCTGCAATAGAATAGATAGCGATACCGCCCGCATCGTTGTCAATATTGGAGGTTATTATTGCCGGGCCAATGAGCGCAAGCAATATAAATATTTTTCTAAAGCGAAACATGACCACTTATATCACAGAAGTTTTTTGGTATCAATTTAAAATAAGAAAAAACCCTTGACAAAATATAATGTTACAAGTATATTTGGTTTAAGGTGGTAAAAGGTGTTATAAGGTGGGATAATGTTTGCTGGAAGATATGAATACGCTATAGACGATAAAAGCAGGGTGAGTATACCATCCAAGTTCAGGGAAGTGCTCTCAACAAACTATGATATGAGGCTCATACTGACAAATCTTGATAGCTGCATTGTAGGCTATCCATACCAAGAATGGGTGAATATACAGGAAAAGATATCAAACCTTGGAACATTGAAAAAAGAGGCAAGGGTATTTCTGAGATTTTTTTACTCAGGTGTTTCTGAGTGTTCCATAGACAGACTTGGAAGGATTCTCATACCACAGTCCTTAAAGGCATACGCAAATATTAAAAAGAATGTAACAATCATCGGAATGAATCGAAAAATAGAGATATGGGCACAGGAAACATGGGAAGAACTGGTTAAAACGGCAACCTCTGACATCGAACAGATGGCAAATATCGTGTCTGATCTTGGTCTTTGATGGGCATTACACATATACCTGTTCTTCTCGAAGAAGTAATGAACAATCTGGTTTGTGTTGAAAATAATCTGTTTGTGGATGCAACAATTGGTGGTGGGGGGCACTCATATTACATATTGGAGAGGTATAAAAATGTAAAGATAATCGGTATCGATGTAGACGAAGATGCTCTGAAGATTGCAGAAGAGAGGCTATACGTATTTAAAGACAGGGTTAAATTGATAAGAGGAAATTTCAGGGAGCTCAAGAAAATTTTGAACATGGCAGGGATTCCGTCTGTTGGTTGTGTGCTTTTTGATCTTGGCCTTTCGACTTACCAGCTTATGGGGAAAAGAGGTTTCAGTTTTGATGATGACAGCTTTCTTGATATGAGAATGGATAACAGAGAAAAGATTACTGCCTATGATGTTGTCAATGGATATACCTACGAAAGGTTGATAAGGATACTTGAAGAATATGGAGAAGAAAGAAAAGGTATCAAGATAGCACGAGCAATCATAGAAGAGAGAAAGCAAAAACCAATATCTACCTCAAAGGAATTAAGTAATGTTGTATTAAAAGCAAAAAGACGAAAGGGTAGACTACACCCTGCAACAAAAACCTTTCAGGCGGTGAGGATTGAGGTTAATGGGGAGCTTGAAAATGTAAGGGCAGGTATCGGGGATGCAATTGATCTACTTAGCCAGAAAGGCAGAATCGGCGTCATATCCTTCCATTCATTAGAGGACAGGATAGCAAAGAACATTTTAAAAAATTCTCCACTACTGAAGGTACTTACTAAAAAAACTATAAAACCTGACAGGGCTGAAATAAAAGAAAACCCAAGGGCAAGGAGTGCAAAACTTAGAATAGCAGAGAAAAGGTAATTGGGGGGTTCTATGGAAAGGATGTATGCTTCAGTAAAAAAAGAAGTAAGAAACAGAAGTTTCCCCTCTGTTTTACTGGTGATCCTCTGTTTTATTATCTTCATCCTTGTCTCTTTCTTCCTGAGGGGTTCGTATAATGAACTTAGAGAGGAATTAATTGGAAGATTAAAGAATGAGAAAGAAATCATAGATACCAATAACAGGTTAAAAATGGAGCTTTCTGGTATTACGCAGGCAAGGTATCTTGAGTTTAAAGCAAAAGAGAGGCTGGGGCTGAAAAAACCAAAAGAAGAAGAGGTCCTGGTATTAAGATGAATAAAAGGGCTAATAGAAGGGCCTTTTTCATCTGTACAGCAATATGCTTGATGTATGTGTCCCTGGCTCTCCGACTTCCAGAGAAATTAAATGTTAAAAGGATCTCAGATGACCAGAGAGTAACACCGAATAGCATGAATCTATCTATACCCAAATCCACACCACCTGTTAACCAGACCACACCTGATGTTACGAAAGATGAATCCTTCATTGAACCATCCTTCTTTATATCTATTCCTATAGTGTGCTCTGCAATAAAAGAGGGGCTGATAGAAAAGGATGGTTTAATTTTCATAAAGAAAGATAGTAACAATGATATAAGCTGTAAAAAACCCATCGACATACTCAAGGACAGGGACGAAGAAGGCTTAAAAAGCATTTCAAAAATAATAGGAAAAAAATACTCGCTCGATTTCCTGAAAAAAGAAGGTATTACTCACAAAAAAGAATCAGACATGGATGAAACTATACTTGGTAAGGGTTTTGTCTTAGAAAAACAAAAATTACTATCCCTCTACAATACTTATGTCCCTGAGGAATACAGCAGACTTTTTCCATTTATTGTGAGTGGGATTGGGATAGTCAGGGGCAAAAATAGCTTTGAATTCATAAATGCCAAAGATAATGCAAAAGGAAATCATGTGAGAGAAGACTCAGAGTGGTTAATGCCCAACCTATTAAATCTTCCCATGAAGTCGGCAATCGAAAAACTTACAACCCATACATCAAAGGTAAAGGTATACGGAAGTGGTAATGTAACTGAACAACACCCTAAACCCTTTGAAAGAATAAAAGGCGAGACAGAATGCGTTATATACGGGAGAACATATAAACCTTGAAGCTTGTTGATCTGATAAGCGGAATGAAAATTATTCATATAAAGGGCGATACAAATATTGAAATCAGGGGAATCACAAAGGATTCGAGAGAAGTAAAGGAAGGATTCATATTTTTCGCCACCAATAAGAGCAGTGCATACATTGAAGATGCAAAAAAAAGGGGGGCAAAGGTTATCGTTTCTGACAGGGAGTTAGATGGTGTATTTCCTTGCTCAATCATCACCGAAAACGTGGGTGCATTCCTCGGTGAAATTGCTTCAAAATTTTATGGCTTTCCATCAAAAAACCTCTATGTCATAGGTATTACAGGGACAAACGGCAAAACAACAACAAGCTATCTCATCGAGTCCATACTGAAAAATGCAGGCAGAAAGGTTGGGCTCATAGGCACCATATCATACAGGTATAATGGCCACACACTAAAGGCGGAAAATACTACACCAGGGGCGGTAGAGATCCACGGTTTGCTAAGGGATATGTACGCATCCCGTGTAGAATTTGTGGTAATGGAGGTATCATCACATGCACTTGACCAGCAAAGGGTAGAAGGTATCGAGTTTGACACAGGGATATTTACAAACCTCACCCATGACCACCTCGATTATCATGGGGATTTCGAGAGTTATAAGAAGGCAAAAAAACTTTTTTTTGACCATTACCTGAAAGAGAGTAAAAAGGAGAGAAAATATTCTATCTTAAACCTCGATGACCCGGTTACCAGAGAGTTCATTCCCGGCGCACCGATAAAAACATTTTTTTATAGCCTCCGAGATAAAACAGATGCCTATATATCTAATTACAACGAAAATATGAATGGTTTGAAACTTGAGCTTTCAGTTATGGGTAAAAAGATTTCCATACAATCGCCACTTGTAGGTATTTTTAATGCATCCAATATCCTTGCATCCTGCCTTTTCGGTTATGTAGTTAATATACCATATGAGGAGATAAAAAAAGGTGTGGAAGGGTTAGAGGGTGTTCCCGGCAGGGTAGAGAGGATAGGGAATGAAAAAGGAATTTATATTTTTGTAGATTATGCCCATACACCCGACGCATTGAATAAGGTGCTGGAAATGCTGAACCGTTTAAAGCGGGGAAAGCTTATCCTGATATTCGGATGTGGCGGTAACAGGGATACTGCAAAGAGACCCATTATGGGGAATATTGCATCCCGCCTTGCAGATTTTGCCATAATAACATCCGACAATCCAAGAAACGAAGACCCAAAAAGGATTATAGAAGATATAAAGAAGGGGTTCAATGGCAATACTTTCAAAACCATAGAGAACAGAAAAGAGGCTATTGATGAAGGAATAAAGATGGCAAGAGAGAATGATGTGCTGCTCGTTGCTGGTAAGGGCCATGAGGATTATCAGATTATAGGGGATAAGATATGTCATTTTAGTGATAGAGAAGTAATTGAGGAGTCCTTAAATGTGGCACGTGGATGAGGTGATAAGGGCAGTAAAAGGTACACCATTCAGGATTGAAAGGGATACATTTTCAGACATATCAACAGATTCACGGGGTATAGAAGAAGGAGAACTCTTTATACCGCTCATGGGCAAAACATATGATGGTCATATGTTTATAGAAGCATCGTACATAAAGTCGCACGGGGGCTCAATATGTGAGAAAAAAAGAGAAGATATATACAGAAATGCAAAGGGAACTATAATTCTTGTGGATGACACAACCAGGGCGCTTCTTGACCTCGCAAGATACAAAAGGGAACGGACAAAGGGGACATTCATAGCTATAACTGGAAGTAATGGAAAGACCACAACAAAAGAGATACTTGTGAGTATGATAAAAAATGTTTTTCCAGTCGCATATAACGAAAAGAATTACAACAACACGATAGGCGTTTCAAAAAGTATTCTCTCTATTGACGGGGAGCCAGCATTTTGTGTATTTGAACTCGGAACAAATAGCAGGGGCGAAATAAGGATGCTCGCTGAAGTAACTGAACCTGATATATCATTGATTACAAATATAAATCCTTCCCATCTTGAAGGACTTTATGACATTGAAGGTGTTCTTGAAGAGAAGCTTGATTTATTTTACCTGACCAAAGAAGGGGGGGCGGTCTTTATCAATGCCGATGACCCCTATATATTGCCTCGATATAAAGATATAAACCATGTACTTTACACCTATGGAATCGTGAATGAGGCATCATTTCGTCTTTCAATCGATCAAGACCTTGGCTGGCAAGGCTTTAATATTACCCTTAAGTTCTCTGATGATGAACTTAAAACAAGGACGAGCCTTTTAGGAAGGCACAACCTTTACAACATCCTCTCTGCATCCTCCGTTGCGTATGGTCTGAGCCTTGATAAAAGACATATTAAGGAAACAATAGAGACCTTCAACCCTTATGCAATGAGATTCAAACCGATACAGTCCAAAAAGGGATATATCGTTGTAGATGATTCATACAATGCAAACCCCTCTTCTATGGAGTGGGCAATCAATACCCTCCAGAGCCTTCCATGTAATGGGAAGAGAATTGTTATTATTGGAGACATGAAAGAATTGGGAGAAAAGACCTCATACTACCATAGAGAACTTGGAAGATTTTTAAGAGAGAGTAGCATACCGATGGTTGTAATGATTGGTGAAGATGTAAGGGAGACCTTTTATGAATTAGGAGAAGGGAGATCAAAACTATTTGAAAACAAAAAGGCGCTTATCGATTATGTAACAGCGAAGGTAAAAGAAGGGGATGTTATCCTTGTCAAAGGCTCAAGGGTGGTTAAAATGGAGGAAATAGTGGAGGCACTGGTTTAAATGCTCTATCACATTCTTTATCCACTCCATACAAAGTTTACCGTATTTAATGTATTCAGGTATATTACCTTCAGAACAGTTCTGGCTATCCTTTCCGCACTTATTATAAGTTTCTTTCTAACCCCTTACATAATAAAGAAGTTTAATGAATGGAAGATAAAAAGCGACAAAAGAGAGGATGTACCGGAGAGACATTTAGCGAAAAAAGGAACACCCACCATGGGTGGATTTGTAATTCTTATCTCCACAATTATACCTACCCTGCTGTGGGCTGATTTAAAAAACTATTACATCTGGATAGTTACATTTACCCTTCTCTCATTTGGTGGAATAGGGTTTATGGATGACATAGCAAAGTTACGGAGTGAAAATGGCAAGGGGATTTCCGGAAGAACCAAGTTTTTTCTTCAAATTTTATTCGCAGCAGTTATAAGTACACTCATATATTCGAGGTTCGGTTTCATCACAGAACTTACAATCCCTTTTTTCAAAAATATCACACCTGATCTTGGGATATTTTACATATTGCTCTGTATATTTATTATTGTTGGAACATCAAACAGCGTGAACCTTACAGATGGTCTTGATGGGCTTGCTATAGGGCCTGTACTCACTGTATGTTCAACGTTTATGCTTTTTTCCTACCTTGTTGGTAATGTAAAGTTTGCCCAGTATCTTCAGATTTTCTATGTAAAAGGTGCTGGCGAACTCACAATACTCTGCGGTGCTATATTAGGAGCAGGCATTGGTTTTCTCTGGTATAATGCGTACCCTGCAGAACTCTTTATGGGCGATACCGGCTCTCTTTCACTTGGTGCAACGCTCGCTACTATTGCAGTGATAATAAAACAGGAAGTTCTGCTTGTGATAGCAGGCGGGATATTCGTATTAGAAACTTGCTCAGTTATCATTCAGGTACTTTCATTTAAATGGAGAGGAAAAAGGGTTTTCAGAATGGCGCCGATACACCACCATTTCGAATTGAAAGGGTGGAATGAAGAAAAGATCGTAGTAAGGTTCTGGATTGTCTCTGTAATACTTGCTCTTATAGCTTTGAGTACACTAAAACTGAGGTAACATGAGAAGATGAATAACCAATTACCAATAACCAATAACCAGGAGAAATCTTATATACAACCACCAATAACTAAATGTCTGGTGCTTGGAATTTGGTTATTGGTTATTTGTGTAGACGGACGAGTATGAATATACCGGATAATGTACTTATAGTTGGGCTTGGTACAACAGGTATAGGGGTAGCAAAATTTTTAAGTAAAATGGGAAAACACATCACCATTACCGACAAGAGCAGTGAAGATGTCTTAATGCCTTCTATAAAAGCATTAAGTGGTATAGAGTTTGTGGGTCATTTTGGGGCTCATAGTAAAGACGATTTTATTAAACACCCATTAATAGTTGTAAGCCCGGGGGTTGATAGTGAGTTGCCATACCTCAAAGAAGCAAGAGAAAAGGGCGTTAAGGTGATCGGGGAAATAGAACTCGCATATACATTCATAAAAGAACCCATCATCGCAGTCACGGGGACCAACGGAAAGACAACAACAACTACACTTATCGGTGAAATATTCAAGAGGGCTTATAAAGATGTTTTTGTAGGAGGTAATATTGGTAACCCACTTATCAATTACTTGCTGGAAGGTAAAAAGGCACAATATATCGTTGCAGAAATTAGCAGTTTCCAGCTGGAAACCATAGAGACCTTCAAGCCCAATATGGTAATCCTCTTGAACATCACAGAAGACCATCTGGATAGATACAGTAGTTATGATGAATACAGGGAGGCAAAATACAGGATCTTTAAAAATCAGGAAGAAAAAGACTATGCGGCTATAAATAGGGACCTTGTTATCAGAAGGAATTTCAGGGCAAATAAAATCTACTTCTCAACCCATGAGACATTAGAAAACGGTGCCTTTTATAAAAATGGCAATATACATGTCAGATTAAAGGGAAAGGAATTTATCTATAAGAGGTCTATCTCTCCCCTTGTGGGCATCCATAATACCGAGAACATCCTTGCAGCACTCCTCGCATCACATATATACGGTGTAAAGAAAGGCCATATCGAAGAGGTTCTCAGAAGCTTTAAGGGGTTGCCGCACAGGGTTGAACCTGTCAGGGAGATAAAAGGAATACAGTTTTACAATGATTCAAAGGCTACAAATGTAGATGCAGCAAGGAGGGCCCTGGAGAGTATGGAGGCAAATGTGATTCTCATCGCCGGGGGAAGAGACAAAGGTGGGAGTTACAAGGGTATTATAGGCCTTATGGACAGAATAAAGGCCCTTGTGGTTATAGGTGAAGCGAAAGAGAAAATATTGAATGAGTTGGGCAGGTATGTGGATACATACATTGAAGAAGATTTGAATGGCGCTGTGAAAAGGGCATGGGGTCTTGCTAAAAAGGGGGATGTGGTACTTTTTTCTCCAATGTGCAGCAGTTTTGACATGTTTAAAGATTACAAGGACAGAGGAAATACCTTTAAGAAGATAGTGGAGTCATTATGAAGAAGGTTTCGATATACATGCTGGCATCCATTTTACTCTATAGTCTTTTCCGTGAGTTGAATATCGTCAAGGTTCTCTACATATGCCTTGGTCTTGCCTCCATCTACGCTATCTACCGTGTTCCATCAAGGTACATTATTGCCATGAAGTATCCTATCATACTACTTTCTTTTGCTGGAACTGCCGGTTTTTTCCTATACCCAAAGTTAAGCAGCAAATATCCAATCGAGGCAGTTATTGTATTTCTTTCTTTCTATAGCATAACATTTTACCTGATTACGATAGAAGAAAAGGGGAAGGATTTCTTTAAAGATGTGGTAGCCCTTTCACTGCTTTTTCTCTCTTCCTCCTTCAACCTTTTTATGATAGGGAAACCACTCCTTATCTTACCCATCTGCTTGAGTATAATACTTTTTCTTTTTATAGTTGGCAAAAACCGCATCATCCCCTTTATTGCAGGATATACGTTATTCATTATGGTTTTTCTTTACCATAAGGGGATTAACATTCTTGGTGCCGGGATAAGGGTCAATGATATTGACAGATACCTTTTGCTTATCTCATCTTTTGCCTTTCTTTTACTTGGCTTTATTGACTTTATGAAAAAGGATAACCTCACAAAAGTGCTATACTTTTTCGGCTTTCTATATGTTGCCATAGATATTTTAATGGTTCTTGGCATTAAACTTTCTGGAGGATTATTGTATCAACCTGTCATTTTACTCTTTATAATAAGCCCGCTTATAGGTGTAATGCTCAAAGCTGAAGGAGAACACGTATGAAACTCCTTATTTCTGCTGGCGGTACAGGCGGTCATATATTCCCCGGTATAGCTGTAGCAGAAACACTTACAGCGAAAGACAAAAATAATCAGGTTACATTCATTGGTACAGCATATGGGCTTGAAAGCAAAATAATCCCTCAACATGGATTCAAACTTTTATATATAGAGGCGCATCAATTTTTGGGCAAAACATTTATCCATAAGTTAGCTACGCTCGTGCGTCTTTTACAGGGTATCTATATGTCCATAAGTATAATAGGAAAGGAAAAACCTGATGCAATCCTCGGTATGGGTGGTTTTACATCCGTGCCGATTATACTTGCCGGTACTATCCTTGGTGTACCGAGCTTCATACATGAACAGAATGTCCAGCCCGGGCTGGCAAACAAACTACTTTCCAGATTTGCTGCCTCAACATTTGTAAGCTTTGATGCAACAAGGGATTATCTCAAAAAAGGGAAGGTGTACCATACGGGCAATCCCTTGAGAAAAACATTAAAGGTATCACAAGACAAGAAGCCGGAAGGAAGCTTTGTGATATTCATATTTGGAGGTAGCAGGGGAGCAAAAAGCATCAATGAATCGATACTGACCTTACTCCCATATATGGAAAGCTACAAGAACACCATTATGTATCACCAAACAGGCACGGAGGACTACAATCACATAAAAGAGGCATACGGAAAGACTAATATGAAATACGAGGTGTTTCCTTTCACAAACGAGATGGAAAAATACTACACCCTTTCTGATATTGTGATATCAAGGGCTGGTGCTACTACAATCTTCGAGCTTGCATACTTCAAAAAAGCCGCAATACTTATCCCTTATCCCTTTTCAGCGGGCGGGCATCAATGGAAAAATGCAAGCCTAATAGAAACTATAGGCGGTGGCTATGTTATCGGAAACGATGAAGCAACAGGCGAAAGGCTTTATGGCGTCTTAAAACATCTCATTAATGAGCCTCAACTATTAAAGGAGATGGGTGAAAATATAGGGAAACTTTATATTGATGACGCAGCAGAACGGATTATTGGACATATATATGAACAGGCAAAAAAGTATTAGGATTCGTGAGGTGTTAGTTGGTCTTTCATAAGATAGACAGGGTTCATTTTGTCGGTATTGGCGGAATCGGGATGAGCGGTATTGCAGAGGTTCTTTTGAACCTTGGTTTCAAGATTACAGGTTCAGATTTAAGAAAGACAGAGACTACAGAGAGGCTTGAGCAATTAGGGGCACAGATATTCTACGGCCATCGAGAAGAAAACGTACACTATGTTGATGTAGTGGTGGTTTCATCGGCCGTAAAATCTGACAATCCAGAGGTACAAAAAGCCAGAGAGTTTTTTATCCCTGTAATACAGAGGGCAGAGATGCTTGCTGAGCTGATGAGGATAAAATACAGTGTTGCTGTAGCGGGTGCCCACGGGAAAACAACAACCACATCGCTAATCTCCTCAGTTCTTGGGCAGGCAGGTATTGATCCAACCTGTGTTATAGGAGGGAAATTAAACAGCCTCGGGAGTAATGCAAAGCTCGGGAGCAGTAAGTTTCTTGTAGCAGAAGCGGATGAAAGTGATGGAACATTCCTGCTCCTTTTCCCCACCATTGCCGTTGTGACAAACATAGACCTTGAGCACCTTGATTTCTACAAGGATATACACGAAATAAAAAATGCCTTTTTAACATTCCTCAACAAGGTTCCTTTTTATGGGCTTGATATTATATGCATTGATAATTCGAATATTCAGAGCCTCATCCCTCAATTAAAGAGAAGATACATGACCTATGGCCTTTCAAAGCAGGCAGATTTAAGGGCAGAAAACATCAACTACAAAGGTGTTAAAACATCGTTTAAGGTCATCTACAAGGGTGAGGATTTAGGCGATATAGATTTATCCCTTCCCGGTATTCACAATGTAGTGAATGCCCTTGCGGCATGTGGTGTTGGAATAGAACTCGACATACCTTTTGAGACAATTAAAGAAGCCCTTAAGGGTTTTTCAGGCATACAGAGAAGGCTGGAGATAAAATGGGATGGTAGTATCAAGCTGATAGATGATTATGGTCATCACCCCACAGAGATAAGGGCAACCCTATTGGCCATAAGAAAGATGTGGAAGGGAAGAATAGTAGTAGTTTTTCAGCCCCACAGATACACAAGGACAAAGGCGCTGATGCACGAGTTTGTAACCTCTTTTAATGAGGCTGATGTACTTATTGTGACAGAGATATACCCCGCCTCTGAGGAAAAAATAGAAGGGGTTACAGGAAAGGTACTTTCAGAAAAGATTCGGGCAAGTGGACATAAAAATGTGATGTTTGCCCTGACAAAAGAGGATGCAGCAGATAAGGTGCTTAAACTCGCTAAAAGCGGTGACGTGGTTATTACACTGGGCGCAGGCGATATATACAAGATCGGTGAGAGGCTAAAATCTATATGGAGTGGAAAGGAATAAGAGGAGCAGTATTGAAGGATGTTCCGATGAGAAGATACACCTCGATGAAGGTCGGCGGTCCTGTAAAATATCTTGTATACCCTCTAAATGAAGGGGATTTAATAAACGTATTAAGGCTTCTCAAAGAACGGGGCATCAAATATAGATTCGTTGGGAATGGGACCAATATCATTGTGAACGATAAAGGCATCAATGAAGCACTCATCAGGATTACAAGGATAAAATATATGCGCCATAAGAAGACTAAAAACGGGACACTGGTTGAGACTTCTGGAGGGACATCATTAAAAGGATTTATAAAGGATATTGCACAACGTGGGCTTTCTGGTCTTGAAAAGCTATTCTGGATACCGGGTACAATCGGTGGCGCTTTGAAAATGAATGCCGGAAGCTTTGGTTCATCCATAACAGATGTATTGGAGAACATACGCATTGTGGATGCTGAGGGAAAAATAACATCCATCGCGAAAAAAGACATGGCCTTTGGGTATAGAACCTCACCTATAAAGGTATCAGAGTGTGTGTTGGGCGCCCAGTTTCATTTAAAAGATAGAGATAAGAGGGAAATTTATGAGGACATGGAGTACGTGTATGCCGAGAGGAAGAAAAGGCATCCCATGGAGTTTCCCTCTTCCGGCTCTATATTTAAAGGAGTTGAGGGGAAACCAGCATGGAAGTTTATTGAAAAGACAGGACTAAAAGGTTTCAGGTACGGCGACGCATGCGTATCCGAGAAACATGCAAATTTTATCGTGAACCTCGGGTCCGCAACGGCAAAGGATATCAAGATGCTGATAGATAAGATTAAAAAGGAGGTTTACGAAAGGGAAGGGGTTTTATTAAAAGAAGAGGTAGAGCTCTGGGGGTTTAATGGATAAAGGAAGGATGAAAAAAAGGAAGATAGGGGTACTTTTGGGAGGAAAATCATCCGAGAGGGAAATCTCTATAAAAAGTGGAAACGCTATTCTCCAGAGTTTATTAAGAAGCGGTTATCATGCGATTGGCATAGATGTGAATAATGATCTAACAGAAAGATTGAAAAGGAAGGGTATAGAGGTTGCATTCATCGCTTTGCATGGAAAATGGGGAGAGGACGGGACAGTCCAGGGACTTCTCGAGATTATGGGTATTCCTTATACAGGCTCAGGTGTCCTCGGTTCTTCTCTCTCTATGGACAAGGCTATTATGAAACTACTCTTTACAGGTATGGGTATTCCAACCCCGGCCTATACCATTCTTGCCGATGAAAGGGAGCTCACATTCCCCATACCTTTTGTTGTCAAACCAGCCAATGAAGGTTCTACCATTGGCACATCAATTGTGAGAAAGGAAAAAGAGAAAGATGATGCAATCAAAACTGCCCTCAAATATGACAGAAAACTTTTAATCGAACGATATATCAAAGGCAGGGAAATCACTGTTGGTATAGTGAACAATATTGTGCTTCCTATAATCGAGGTCAGGCCTTCAAAAGGATTCTACGACTTTGAAGCAAAATACACAAAAGGGATGACAGAGTATATCGTTCCGGCAAAAATAAACAAAAAAATAGAAAGAAGGGCAAAAGACATAGCCTTGGGGGTATATAAAGCCTTTGAGCTTTCGGGGTGTGTGAGGATTGATATGCTTATGGAGAAAGATATGCCACAGGTAATAGATATTAACACATCTCCCGGGATGACGGAAACATCCCTTGTGCCAAAGGCATGGGGGCATATGGGAAAAACCTTTGATGAACTTATTGAAGAAATTCTTAAGGGGGCTTCGTTAAAAACATGAAAAAGACTCTGTATGTGTTCTTTATAGTGCCTGTCTGTATATTATCAATGCTGACAATTATCTATATACTTTCAAGGGATGAACCGCTCTTTTTCTTAAAAAACATTAAGATAAATGGTGCGAATCAGTTGAAGGACGTTGATATAATGGGCAGGATATCCCCCTTTCTGAAGGAAAGCATGTTTAAGATAGATACCTCCAAGATGAAGGAGGCCATTATATCCCATCCCTTTGTGAAAGAAGTAAGGATAAAAAGGGTGTATCCCTTTTCAATAGTTATAGATGTAAAAGAAAAAAGACCATCTGCCTTATGGGTAAATAATACGGGGGATGTTTTTGTCCTCGACGAATATGGTGAACCATACAGGGGGATCACAAAAGGGGATACAAAAGGGATGTTTATTATCAATGCAAAGGAAAAAGGGGATGTAAAAAGTATTTACAGAGAGATCAGCGGCTGGTGTATGGAAGGGATTATAAAAAAGGATGTCCTGTCAGAGGTAGCATACAGCGAGGGCAATATCACAATATTCGATAGTGATGATGGGGTGGAAATAATACTCGGGAAGGAAGATCAAAAGAAAAGATTGAAAAGGGCTATTGCTGTTCTGGAAGACGCAAAAAAGAGAGGGTTTTTGATAAAGTGCATAGATGCAAGGTTTGAAAAAGGGGCCATTATCCAGGAAAGGAAGGGTTAATATGCTGAGAGAAGATGAGCTTCTTATCGGTCTTGATGTAGGAACTACAAAGATATGTGTTGTTGTGGCGAGATTTACAGAGGGTAAGGTGAATATAGTTGGAATAGGTTCTCATCCTTCTACAGGACTCCGGAAAGGTGTTGTGGTAAATATGGACAGCACCGTGAATTCAATAAAAAAGGCCGTTGAAGAGGCAGAGTTAATGGCTGGCATAAAGATTGACTCCTGTTTGGCGGGTATTGGAGGGGCCCATATCAAGAGTTTTAACAGTAACGGTGTTGTGGCCATTAAAGATAAAGAAGTAAGAACGGACGATATCACGAGGGCAATAGATGCAGCGAAGGCAGTGGCAATACCAGCAGATAGAGAACTCATTCATGTTATCCCCCAGGAATTCATCGTAGATGACCAGGATGGGATAAAAGATCCGATAGGGATTACGGGTGTCAGGCTTGAAGTAAAGGTCCACATTGTTACAGGGAGTGTCTCCTCTGCACAGAATATCATAAAGTGCTGCAGGCTCGCAGGTCTATCGGTAGATGATATCATACTCGGGCAGCTTGCATCCTCTGAAGCAACATTAACACCTGAAGAAAAAGAGATCGGGGTTGCCCTTGTTGATATAGGCGGTGGTACAAGTGATATTGCTGTGTTCTCAAATGGGAGCATAAAATATACATCAGTTCTACCCTTTGGAGGAAACAACATTACAAATGATATTGGAATAGGCTTAAGGACTCCCCTTAATGATGCGGAAAAGATAAAGAAAAAATATGGTTGTGCCTTTTCAAATATGGTAGGCGCAAATGAAACCATTGAAGTGCCAAGCGTTGGGGGAAGGAAACCAAGGACATTGATGCGCAAAACCCTCGCAGATATCATAGAACCGAGGGTCGAAGAAATATCATCATTAATTTATGAAGAGATTAAAAAATCTGGATCTGAAAAATTACTTGCCTCAGGGGTAGTTATCACTGGGGGGTGTGCAAATCTTGAAGGCATCCCGGAGCTTTCTGAAAACATCTTTAATCTTCCTGCAAGGAGGGGTTACCCGATAGGCGTTGGCGGCCTTGTCGATGTGGTGAACAATCCTATATATGCAACCGGGGTTGGGCTTATCCTCTACGGTTTTAAAAACACCAACGTGAAGCGGCGGAGGTTTGGAAAAGGAGGCACATTTAAGACATTACTCAACAGGACAAAATTACTCAACAGGATGAGGGAATGGTTTAAAGAAATCTTTTAAGGAGGTGCGAGGTGAACAAAGTGTTTTATATGGATGAGACTAACGGTTTTTCAGCAAAATTAAAGGTTATAGGTGTCGGAGGGGGTGGATGTAACGCACTAAACAATATGGTAGAGGCAAACGTTCAGGGGGTTGAGTTCATTGCAGTAAATACGGACGTCAAGTCCCTGAATATGTGCAGGGCCCCTATTAAGATACAGATAGGTTCAAAACTCACCCGTGGTTTAGGGGCTGGCGCTGACCCTGAGGTTGGAAAAAAGGCAGCACTTGAGGATGTGGATAAAATTAAAGACCATCTGCAAGGTGCAGATATGGTCTTTATCACCTGTGGCCTTGGAGGTGGAACCGGTACAGGCGCCTCCCCGGTTATCGCAGAGATATCAAAGGAATTAGGGGCATTAACCGTAGCAATTGCAACAAAACCCTTTGCTTTTGAGGGGAAGAACAGGATGCTGGTGGCTGAAAATGGGGTTTCACAACTCAAAACACGTGTAGATTCTCTCATAACAATTCCCAACCAGAGGCTTTTGTCTATTAGTGGTAAACATATGACTATCCTGGAAGCCTTTCTCAAGGCAGACGAAGTGCTCCTTAATGCGGTGAGGAGCATATCTGACCTGATAGTGGGTTCTGGCCATGTAGTCGTGGACTTTGCAGATGTAAAATCTATTATGAGTGAAAGGGGCATGGCTATCATGGGTGTTGGTGTATCTTCAGGAGAAAACAGGGCAAGGGATGCAGCTCAAAAGGCTATATCCAGCCCACTGCTTGAGGATATATCGATACACGGGGCAAGGGGGGTATTGATAAATGTAACAGGACATCGAGATATGAAACTCCATGAAGTGCATGAAGCTTCAACCCTGATTCAGGAACAGGCACATGAAGACGCAAGGGTAATATGGGGACTTGTTTTTGATGATAATATGCAGGATTCCATCAGGATAACGGTAATCGCTACAGGGTTTGAAGAAAAGGTTCAATTAGAGGAAGGACAACATATTGGGCCCGATATAAAGGACAGGCTTTTTGCAGAGGGCGATATACCTCCATTTATGAGAAAAAAGATTACAATCGATTATAAAGAGATAAAATCAAAAAGTGATAATATTGATATTGATGATGATAGATATGACATTCCAACCTTTTTGCGAAAACAGGCGGACTAAAGGCAGTGAATAGTTGATAGTATATAGTATATAGCAATAAATGAAGAGCAACTTGTGATTCAGAAAAAACAACAAAAGGGGTTGGGAGGAAAGGAAACACTTTCCCTTGAAAAAGGTACGATAGTTAAAAAATGGCGTGGTAAGGTCCCTGTAGGTATTGTCTATCCCAACACATACTATGTAGGGATGTCCAATCTTGCAACCCACATCCTTTACAAAACATTAAACAGCATACCTGAGGTCGTGTGTGAGAGGTTTTTTCTTGAAGGGGGTGGTGAGTGCCTTTCTGTTGAGAGTAAGAGACCGCTTTCGTCATTTGAGATTATCTTTTTTACGATATCTTTTGAGCTTGATTATATAAATATTCCATGGCTTTTACGTCTTTCTCACATAAAAATTTTTCCAGAAGAGCGGAAGGAAGGAGGGCCGATTATTGTTGCCGGCGGTATATGCGTTATGGCAAATCCAGAACCCATATCCAGCTTCTTTGACCTTTTTTTAATGGGGGATATTGAGGCAACAGTTCCCCATTTCATGGAAAAATATTTAGAGATTAGAGAAAAAGGAAGAGACGAGATTATAGACGGGCTAAGCTCCTTTGACTGGGTTTATAATCCGGATAGATTAAAGGTTGGGTACAGGGAAGACGGGGTTTTAGATACCCTTACACCCCGCAATTTCAAGGTAAAGATAAGTAGTTACAGAGGAAAAGGCCTTGGCATATCCTCTATTATCACAGAGAAGACTGAGTTTTCTAATATGTTTCTTATTGAAGGGACAAGGGGCTGCCCGTCGAGATGTCCCTTTTGCCTTCTGGGAAATACTTATCGTTTTACCTATGACAGGATATCCATACCAGGGATAGACACAAAGGACATCGGTATTATTGGTGGGGGTGTTTCGTACCACCCCCATATAGTTGAAATATTAAAGGAACTCAAAGAGCAAAAAAAGAACATCCATCTCCCATCCTTAAGGATAGATAAGGTTCCCTTTCAAGTTATAGAGCTTATCAAGGATGAGGTAAAGACGCTGACCTTTGGCATTGAGGCAGGTACCGAAAGGCTGAGAAGGTTTATTGGCAAGCCCTTAAAAGATGTAGAGATTTATGAAAAGATAGAGGCCATACTCGATATAAAAGCCTTTAATTTAAAGCTCTACTTCATGATCGGCCTATATGGAGAGCAATTGGAAGATGTAGACAGCATAGTAGAACTTGTAAAGCATATAAAACACATAATGGTAAAAAGAGGGGCAAAAAGAGGTGTTGTCGGCAGCATCACAGTCCATGCAAGTCCATTTGTTCCAAAACCCTCAACCCCATTCCAGTGGCTTCCCATGGATGATATGGCTTCGCTGAAAGACAAGATTGGGAGGTTGAAGAAGGCATTTGGAAAGGTCGATAATACATATTTTACCCACGAGTCGGTCAAGTACAGTTTCATACAGGGTATATTTGCCCGTGGTGATAGGCGTATAAGCGACAGCATCATGCGATTTACCTCTGGAGACAGTTTCAGTAAAGTGTTCAGGGAAAGCCCGCTAAACCTTAATTTTTACACATTACGGGAGCGGCCGAAGGATGAGCTCTTCCCCTGGGATTTCATTGAGGGAATAACAAGTAAAACAAAACTCTACAACAGACTCACCGCTTCACGGTCTTCAGTCAATAAACGCATATAGTTAAAATAGTATAAGAAGAATACCACAAAATCATTGCCCACTGGACCGGACACCTTTGAATCGGGTATTACCTTCTTTACTCCTCGCCTTCTGTTTTTATACAATGCTACACAGTTACAACCAGCATTCAATAATTCCAATAATTCTTATAATATTTTTACTTGCAAAATAATTAATCTTGTGTAAAATCAATTAAGATGAGGGGTATGGAGGTAATAAACAAAAGTTTTGACTCAAGACCTTACTACCCCATTAAGTCTTTTCCGAACAAAGCAACATGTGGATTAAAACAGGGCACCGGTGACTTGCTGATATGTGTTTAGTTATAGTGTGTTATGTGTTAGAAAAGGAGAGGTGAACTATGAAAAACTCATATGTTCTGGGGATTATAAACGCGATAGCTGTGGTTGTAATATCAATATTTGCATTTGTAATGCCTGCTGTTGGTCAAGAAAAGAAACCAAATATCGTCTTAATGCTTGCCGACAACGTTGGCTATGGCGACCTCGGATCGTACGGTGGCGGCGAGATACGCGGCGCACCGACTCCACGTCTTGATGAACTTGCAATCGGAGGGATGCGCTTTACCCATTTTCTGGTAGAACCAGCTTGTACGCCTTCACGAGCGGCACTCATGACTGGACGATACTCAATCCGTGCCGGACTATCACTGGTTGCCGTAGCGGGCACGCCAAACACACTGTCTTCCAAGGAAGTGACCATGGCGAAGATGTTTAAAGAGACTGGTTACAGCACAGCCATGTTAGGCAAGTGGCACCTTGGTATAGATGAGCAGAGTCTTCCACAGAACCAGGGGTTTGACGAGTTTTGGGGTTTCCTGGATAGTACCGATGACACCCTGATCTGGCCCGGAATGAAGATGACGCATAACGTTATCATGCCTGAGTCGGAGCAGCCGCAAATCCTGCAAGCCAACGCCGGGGAAAAACTGAAAAAGATTAAACCATATACTCTTGAGGAGCGCCGCACCATCGACCTGGAGATGGCTGACAGGGCAGTAAATTACATCAAAGCCCATGCTGGTGCTGACAAGCCGTTTTTCCTCTATATTGCATGGTCACGGGTCCACTACCCGAATTTTCCTTCGAAAGGGTTTGAAGGCAAGTCACGGGTTGGAAATTACGGCGACAGCCTGATGGAGTTAGATTATAATGTGGGAAGGGTGCTGGATGCTGTTAAAGAAAAAGGCATTAAGGATAATACGATCGTGGTGTTCTGCAGCGACAATGGTCCGGAAAGGGAAGTTGTCTGGACGCTCGGCGGAATGATGGGTGACGGTGGCTTATCCGGTCCCTTCCGCGGAGAGCTCGGCGATCCCTGGGAAGGTTCCGTCAGAACAGTGGGAATGATCAAGTGGCCGGGTAAGATTAAGCCACGCGCTTCAAACGAGATGTTTTCTATTATGGATTTCTTCCCGACCTTGGCTACATTTGCCGGGGCAAAGGTACCGACCGACCGCCCCATCGATGGCATTGATCAATCCGCTTACCTGCTTGGCAAACAGAAGAAAGGGAACAGGCAGAGTCTAATTACCTTCGTTGGTGACCAGATTGTTGCGGTGCGCTGGAGACAGTTCAGTGTCTATATGGTCGATACAATTTCAACTGGATCCGGTCCGGGCCGGCTGGGCGGTGTGGGTGGAGCTGCCACCCCCATGAACGGCTATCCTGCGATTTACAATATAGAACTTGATCCACGGGAAGAGCACAACCTTAGTGCGATGTTCGGATGGCTGGGAATTCCTGTAGGGAAGGTTATCATGGATTACAAAGCAACTCTGCAGAAATATCCCAATCCACCAGCACCGAACCTGACGAAGTGGTAGTGGTAATGGAGGTGTGTGACAAAATGATGTCATATAAAATATCGGTAAAAGGATATTTTGCAGGATAATAGAAATTTCAAAATAATGGGGAGGTACGAAGATGAGCAGTATACGTAGATTGGCAGTGATAGGGGTAGCAGTAGTGCTGGTGTTTCTTCTCTTCAGTATTCCGGCACATGCCACGAATGGGACTGGTGGTGACTGGGAATTCGATGTTATTCCCTATATGTGGTTTATGGCCATGGATGGCAACGTGAATGTGAGGGGACAACGAGCATCGGTGCATGAGAGTATGAGCGATGTTATTAAGGAAACCGATTTCGCTGCCATGGTTCACCTTGAGGCCAGAAAGGGCAGGTGGGGATTCTTTATTGACCCGATGTACTCCTATTTCACATCTGATGGAAGCGTAGGTCCTGTTGATGTCAAGGTAAAAACCGACTGGTGGCTCGTAGGTCTTGGGGGCTTCTATCGGCTTACCGAGTGGCAAGGCGGGGGAGAGGCGAATCAGCAAGGCTTCCTTGATGTAATTTTAGGCGGGAGATACTGGTCGGTGGATAACAAAATTGATGTAGACGTACCCATGATGGGTGTGGTTAGTGTCAAGAAGAGTACGGATTGGGTAGACCCATTCGTTGGTTTACGTCTCAGGGCATATCTTACTAAGAAATTTTTTATTGACGCGAGAGGTGATATCGGAGGAGCTAATGCTTTTGGCAATTCGTCCTACTTTACGTGGAATGCACATGCTGGAGTTGGATGCCACCTATCGAAAAACACGGCCCTGTGGGCTGGATATCGCGCCTTATATGTTAACCGGGCTAACGGGTATGGCGACAACCGGTTCAGCTGGAATGCCACCCTATATGGACCGCTCTTTGCAGTTGGTTTCAGGTTCTAAGATTATTTCTGGCATAGTGAAAAGGAACCGACAGAGACAATAAAAAAATTCAGGCCTTACCCGCTCTCTACTTTTTCACAAAGTGGGGCGGACGAATCAAACGATAAACAGAAAAAGGAGGAAATCAAACCATGAAGCGAGTACCAATGATGAAATCACGTTATATATTTTTTTGCCTGATGCTTGCAATATGCATGGCCATGGCGACCATCGTATGGGCCCAGGGCAAGGAAGCCACCGAAGCGACGAAAAAGGCAAACACCAGTGTTCTGAATATACTCCCGTTCAGTAATAAGGAGGATTTCGATGATGCTCAGCGCGGTTTCATCGCCACGCTGCCGGGTGCGGTGATTCGTGACACGAAGGGTAACCTCGTATGGAACATGGATCAATATTCCTTCCTTAACCGGGATGATATGGCACCTGATACCGTGAATCCCAGCCTGTGGCGTCAGGGCAGGCTTAACAACTTTCACGGCCTGTTCAAGGTTACTGACCGCATCTACCAGGTACGGGGATATGACCTCTCCAATATCAGCTTTATTGTGGGGGATACGGGCTACATCGCCATTGACCCGCTCGTCTCTGCCGAGACTGCAAAAGCAGCCCTCGAACTGCTATACAAGTACGTGGGTAAAAAACCGGTTATGGCGGTCATTTATACCCATAGCCATGTGGACCACTGGGCTGGTGTGAAAGGGATTGTGTCTGAGGAAGACGTCAAGGCCGGGAAGGTCAAGATTATTGCGTCCCAAGGTTTTCTTGAGCACGCGATAAGCGAAAACATCATGGCGGGAAATGCCATGGGCCGCCGCGCCCAATATATGTACGGCAACTTGTTACCCAAAGGACCCAAGGGACAGGTGGACGCCGGCCTTGGCAAGACGGTATCGACCGGCTCCATCACAATGATTGCCCCAACCGACATTATCCGTAAGACGGGTGAAGAAAGGACTATTGACGGTGTCAGGATTATCTTCCAGTACACGCCAGGTACGGAAGCACCGACGGAGATGAATTTCTACTTCCCGCAGTTCAGGGCCCTTTGCATGGCAGAGAACTGCAGTCACACCTTGCATAATCTCTATACATTAAGGGGTGCACAGGTGCGCGATGCGAAAGCCTGGAGCTATTTTCTGAACGAGGCTATCGAGCTTTTCGGCGACAAGTCAGACGTGGTTTTCATCAGTCATCACTGGCCTCAGTGGGGGAAGGAGAATATCAACGCCTGGCTCAAGAAACAGGCAGACATTTACAAG
>JAPLKF010000018.1 GCA_026388215.1 Pseudomonadota bacterium
CTTATCGCCTGGTGAGAGTACATTGGTTACTGCCCCTTCCATTGCCCCTGTGCCTGAAGAGGCGAAGATGAGTACCTCGTTCTTTGTGCCAAAGAGGTATTTGAGATTTGCCCTTACCTCCTCCACGACCGCTTCAAAGAGGGGGTTTCTGTGGTGGATGATGGGCTCAGCCATCTTGAGAAGTACTTCAGGTGGGATCTGGGTTGGCCCTGGTGCAAGCAAGTATCTCTTTTGCATGTTGTACCTCCTTTAAGTATTAGGGGAATCCTGTTCCAGGATACCATTAAAACAGATTACGAAGAAAAAGGTCAAGGAAAATGTATACAAAAAGGCCCGTTTTTGTGTTATATTTCTAACATGAAAAGGGTTTATTTTGATCATGCATCGGCTACCCCTGTAGACAGGACTGTCCTGAAATCTATGAAGCCCTATTTTATAGAAAATTTTGGTAACCCGTCGTCTATTTTAATAGAAGAAGGGGCTATTCCACATAGGGCCGTTGAAGAAGCACGAGAAGAAATAGCCTTTTTGGTTAGTGCCTCAAAAGATGAGATTATTTTTACTTCATCTGCCACAGAGTCGAACAATTTAGCTGTAAAAGGATTGGCCCTCGCAAATAGGGATAGGGGAAGAAGGATTCTTTTTTCTGATATCGAACACTACTCCATCATAAATCAGGCAGATTTCCTGAGGGGGATAGGGTTCGAAATTGATTTTGTGAAGGTAGATATTAACGGTATGCTTGATATGGAGGATTTAAAAAGGAAGCTCACAAAGGATACAATCCTTGTCTCCGTGATGCATGCAAATCTTGAAATTGGAACGATTGAGCCTATTAAAGAGATAGCCTACTTTTTAAAGGAACACAATATCCTCTTTCATTCAGATGGTGCAGGTACATGTGGTACAATACCTGTAAATGTGAAGGATCTAAACGTGGATACCATGACAATATCTCCCCATCAGTTCTATGGTCCCAAGGGTATTGCCGCCCTTTATATCAAAAAGGGTGTCAGGCTCACGCCAATAGTGCAGGGTGGATATCAGGAGATGGGATACAGGGCCGGAACTGAAAATGTACCTGCCATTGTTGGTTTCGGAAAGGCTGCCCGTATCGCAATGGAAGAGATGGACAAAAGGGTAGAGAAGCTGACACTACTCTCAAAAAGGCTATGGGAAGGGCTTGCATCTTCAATAGATTACATCCATTTTACAGGTCATCCTGAGAAAAGATTACCGGGCCATGTGAGCTTCTGGATTGAGTTTGTGGAAGGTGAGTCCTTGCTCTTATGGCTCAACTTAAACAGCATTGCTTCATCCAGTGGAAGTGCTTGCTCTTCAAATGTGCTGGCAAGAGATGAAACAGGGCTCAAGGCCTCACATGTACTTACTGCTATTGGTGTGCCACCTGAAATCTGTCATGGTTCTATTGCGTTTAGCCTTGGAAAAGACAACACGATGGAAGAAGTGGAGCATGCGTTGTCCGTAATGCCGGGAATTGTAAAAAGATTGAGGGATATGTCTCCACTATATGAGAGATTTAAAAAAACAGGGGTTAGGGATTATAAACTATAATAGAGGAGGTAGATGATGCCACAAGGCCCTTATAGTGATATCGTGATGGATCATTTTATGAATCCCAGGAATATGGGCGAGATAGAAAATGCAGATGCTGTGGGGGAAGTGGGTAATCCAGCATGCGGGGACGTGATGAAGCTCTATTTAAAGATTGAGGACGGAAAGATAGTAGATGCAAAATTCAAAACCTTTGGATGTGGTGCCGCAATTGCGTCAAGCAGCATTACGACTGAAATGATTAAAGGGAAGACCATTGACGAGGCCCTAAAGATATCAAATGAAGCAGTCGCAGAAGCCCTGGGAGGGCTACCTCCTGCAAAGCAACACTGTTCAGTGCTTGCTGAAGAAGCGCTCAAGGTTGCTATTGAAGACTATAATAAGAAAAAGGGTTCAGGGTAATCGCCTTATATGTTTGAAATAAAGATCAGAACCACGAGTAAGACAGAGGCAAGAGATATTACTGATGAAGTAATCAGGGGGGTGAAAGGGAAAGAAGGAAGGCTTCTCCATCTATATACCCCCCATACTACGTGCGGTCTTTTGATTAATGAAGATGCAGACCCCAGTGTAATGAAGGATATTATAGAAGCCCTTGAACGTATAGTGCCAGAAGGCTATCCATATAAGCATTTAGAAGGGAATGCCCATGCACATATTAAGTCTGCGATTATTGGATGTTCTGTTATGGTTCCATTCTCTGAAGGTGTGCCCAAGCTTGGCACATGGCAGGGGATATTCTTGATGGAGTTTGATGGTCCAAGGGAACGGAAGGTGAACATTACGTTAATATAACGGAAAACAGGGTATAGGAGTTTTGGATAGATTGATAAACTTTAAAGATATGGGGGTAATATAGATGAATAAATTTTTGATTATACGAAGGATTTTAATATGTGTGTTTTTAATATCAATGGTAAGCACCCCGCTTTATGGTAAGGATGATAAGCTAAAACCAAAGGAGTTCGGGGTATATATAAAAACTCAAAAAGCCTTACAGAGGCTTATGCCGAATATAGTTTTTGACGAAAACGGGACCCTTTTTATTGAGACCAATAATCCTCCACATTTTTTATTAAAGGATATAGAGTACTTTGTTGTATATGGTAAGTATGACATTAAGGTTCTTACCATGAATCCCCTGCTCTTTATTCAACAATCTCCCCTCGGAAAAGCACGTTTTGTCTTCGGGAAGGATGTAGGTTTTGAGGTTAAAAAGAAGGGTGATGATTTATATACTGTTAAACCGAAGGAGTTAATGGGAAGAGGTTATTTCTGCCTCTGGATAAACGATAGTGCGTGGGATTTTATTGTTGAGTAAATGCTGTCTATACTGTCTATTCAGTCTTTTCAGTCATACACTGAAGAGACCAGATAGACTATATGAACCAGATAAACGAAAATGGAGGCGGCATCCGGATTTGAACCGGAGAATAACGGTTTTGCAGACCGTCGCCTTACCACTTGGCTATGCCGCCGTGAATTCAGTGAACAGTGTATAGTTGTTAGTGGATAGCGTAAATCTTTTAAATTACTAACGACTATTCACTCATTACTATTCACTGCTGTATTTTGGAGCGGGAAACGGGATTTGAACCCGCGACTTCAACCTTGGCAAGGTTGCACTCTACCGCTGAGTTATTCCCGCTTTTATTGTTTTATAATATAAACTTGGGGTATAAGTCAATTTTTTGTTGTGAAGATGCTAAAACGATATGCCTTTCAAGACACGCCATATACGCAAATTTGTACATCGTTGTTCGCACTTCGTATATAGTAGATTATAATACATTTGAACAAAGTACCAAATACGATTTAATATGTACGATTTTTCATGTGATATATTTGGTAAATTTGTGGCAAAATAACAGAATATTATGAAGAAATTTCTTGGGTTATCTAAGAATGTGCTTATCCTCGGGATAGTCAGTCTCTTGATGGACATAAGCTCAGAGATGATTTATCCTCTAATCCCCATATTCCTGAACGATGTTCTCCATGCATCAAAGACATATATAGGTCTGATAGAGGGCGTGGCGGAAAGCACAGCGAGCATTCTTAAGGTCTTTTCTGGATGGCTGTCGGACAGATTAGGAAAACGGAAATTCATTGTGTTCTGGGGGTATGGTATATCCGTATTCAGCAGACCCATTCTTGCCACTGCAACCTCGTGGATAGATGTTCTTGTATATAGATTCACAGACAGGGTTGGTAAGGGTGTAAGAACTGCCCCGAGGGATGCGATCATTGCAGACTCTACTGAGCAAAATATACTGGGAAAGGCCTTCGGTTTCCATAGAACCATGGATACCACAGGTGCTGTCATTGGTCCTGCGGTTGCCTTCGCAATCCTTGGTCTATTCAGTGGTGGGTTCCATCTGGTATTCTGGATCTCTATAATCCCCGGTATCCTTGCACTTTTCTGTATCGCTATCTTTGTTCAGGATGTTAAAAAACATACCTTAACAGAGAGACCTCAAATAACACTGAGGCATCTCAACAGGGACTTTAAGGTGTTTTTAATCATTGTCACAGTCTTTTCACTGGGCAAAACCTCAGAGGCCTTTCTTGTCCTCAGGGCTCAGGAACTGGGTGTCTCAATCGCCACTATACCACTTATATACCTCACATTTAATATGGTCTCTGCCTTTTTTTCCACGCCTGCAGGTATTATGGCCGACAGATTCGGGAAAAGAAGGACGATACTTTCAAGCTATTTCCTGTTTTCCTTCATATTTTTTGGTTTTGCAGTTGCTACAAATAATGCCCATGCCTGGCTCCTTTTTATTGCCTATGGTATTTTTGTTGCTATGAATGAGGGGGTTCAAAGGGCATATGTGGCAACGGTTATAAGACCAGAGATTATGGCAACAGGTTATGGTGTCTACCATACAATCATTGGTATTTCATCCCTCCCCTCAAGTATCATCGGGGGCGTCTTGTGGGAACATTTTGGCTCGCAGGCACTTTTCTACTATGGAGCTTTCATGTCATTGATATCGTCTATAGCTTTTATTTTTTTCATATCTCTGAAAACAAGCAAATAGTAAAAAGTTTTTGACAAAGAAAAGAAAAAAGATTAAATCTTTGCGAGCCGTTAGTTGTCAGGAATTATTTATAGCTGAAAGCCAAGAGGGGTTAATATGTCATCTAAAATTAACTTTCAGATTATTGAGTCCGAAAGCACCTTCCTTGACCCCAGAAAGGGGTTCGAACCAACAGTTGAAAGATTCCAGGTTCGCATAGACCCCCTTACGGGCAGAACAGGTCATTTTTCACACTTCGGTGCGATAAAACCGCAGAAATTGCCTCTTGAAACATACGCGACACCGGAGGCAAAAGGTTTCTGCCCTTTTTGCCCAGAAAACAGGGATAGCAAGACACCGAGATTCATTGAAGAGGTTATACATGATGGGAAGCTTTGGAAAAATGAGGCCCTCCTTATCCCGAATCTTTTTCCTTACGACATTTACAGTGCAGTACTCATAATGACCGATGAGCATGTTGTTTCCTTAGAAAAACTGAGTGAGAAGAGATTAATCGATTCCTTCTCTCTCGGTATGGCATTTCTCAAAAGGATTAAGACGATTGATCCATTGTTACCTTACCATTTAATGACGTGGAACTATATGCCACCATCTGGTGGAGGGTTGGTTCACCCACACCAGCAGTACTTTGCAACACAAAGCCCTGGAAACCAGTTTCTGGATGAACTTAAGGCATCAGAACGGTTTTATAGCACAAACAAGGTCAATTACTGGTCAGAGCTTATAAAAGAAGAACAGAAGATTGGTGAGCGTTACATAGGTAAAATCGGGAGCTCACACTGGTTGTCATCCTTTGTGTCCCTTGGTATACTTGGTGAAATAATGTGTGTTTTTCCCAATGTATTCTGCATTGATGATTTTACAGAGGTAAACATCTATGACCTCGTTTCAGGTCTTTTAAGGGTCTTCCAATACTACACATACAGCAATATATATAGTTTGAATGCTTCCCTCTTCTTCGGACCTGAGGGTCAGAAATATTTCCCCTGTTATTTTAGGGTTGTACCAAGGACCTTCCTCAACATGAGGGACTATGCACCTGATTTAAACTTCTTTCAGGCAATTCTTTCTGAGCCTGTAAGCGTGGTTATGCCAGAGGAACTGTGCAAGGGTATAAGGCAATATTTTTGACAAGCAAAAGAAAAAGGGATTAAATCCTTAAGGGGTATTCTATATATGAACGCCTTAGCAGCTAAAAATCAGAAATTGAAGTTTACCACCCGCCGCTCATTGCCTGGAGCATTTTACTCCCTGCTCCCTGCTCCCTGCTCCCTGCTCCTTACTGCTTACTCCTTACTGTTTCTCTTATGTCCCCTTATATCCTATAGCTATGAACGGGTTATATCCCTTTCCCCACAGATCACGGAATCCATCTATCTTCTTGGGGCAGGGGAGAAGCTCATAGGGGTTACAGAGTTATGTAAGAGACCAAAAGAAGCAGCAAAGAAGGAGAGGATTGGAACACCACTTCGACCTGACATAGAGAAGATTGTCTCATTGAGGCCTGATCTGGTACTTGGCACGAGAGAAGGGAATCCCCCATTGGCAATGGAGAGACTTAAAAGATTTGGCATGAAGGTGCACTATTTTGTTCGGCCAAAGACCTTAAATGACCTGTTGGGTAACTTTTTAATACTCTCACATCTGTTGATGAAGGACGAAATAGGGGAAAGAATTGTAAACAATGTGAAAAATTCTCTGGATGAAATCAAAACAGGGGAGAGGTATAGGGTTCTCTGGCAGGTTGGGGTAAACCCCTTGATAGTGGCTTCAGACACAAGTTTTGCGAATGATATTATACGTATAGCAGGTGGGATAAATATAGTTGAGACCGAGATGCCATACCCGAGGATGAATATAGAGGAGGTAATGGTGAAAGGGCCCCAGATAATAGTTCTAATGGATATGGGGTATAATATTGAGCTGGAGATGAAACAATGGAGGAAATATGTGAAAGATGCACGTTTTGTTGTTATGGATTCCTATATAGTGGGAAGTCCAACACCTGTGAGTTTTTTAGAGGCAGTAAATAAGCTTGCAGAAGCCTTTAAGAATGTAGAATGAAGAATGTAGAATTAAAAGAAAGAAGTCAGTCTCGCAGGGCGGTATCAGAAGACAGGAGTCAGAATAACTCCGAACTCCAAACTCCGAACTCCAAACTCCGCAACAAAAGGATTTGTATCACCTTTATTATCTTAATAATTTTTTTACTCGCATCTATCATTTTATCCTTAAGTTACGGGAAAAATGTATACGTTACATTTAACAGTTTTTTTGCAGATGAAGGTTTTGGTCTTGTCCTGAGAAAGATAAGGGTGCCGAGAACAGTAATAGCCTTTCTTGTTGGGGGTTCTCTCGGCATTTGCGGGGTTACCTTGCAATCAATACTTAGGAACCCTCTTGCAGAACCGTATACCCTCGGTATATCCGGTGGTGCCTCATTGGGGGTTACGCTATCAACTGTATTAGGGATGCAGAACTACCTTGGTATGTATGGTAACCCGCTTATGGGATTCATAGGGGCCATGTTCTCGGTCTTTATTGTGTATGTTTTATCGAGACGGAAACTCTTTGATCCTAATAGTATGGTGCTTTTTGGGATTGTGGTAAGCCTCGTTTTTTCATCCTTTGTCTTTTTTCTGTTCTCAATATTGGATCCGGACAGGATGCAGATTACCCTCATGTGGTTGATGGGGGACCTATCAAGCCTTGATATCTCTCTTGTATATGCATATATCCCTATGTTTCTCCTGCCTGCTTTCATTCTTTTCCTTTTTGTAAAGGAGCTTGATATACTCACCCTCGGTAGTGAAAAGGCACAGTATCTTGGAGTAGACCCGCCAAGGATGTATAAGGTGTTATTTCTTTTAACATCAATCCTTACAGGATTATGTGTTTCTGCATCAGGCATTATAGGGTTTGTTGGTCTTATTGTTCCCCATGTATTAAGAAATATCATTGGGGCAAACCATACTTTATTGCTTATTTCTTCTTATATTGGCGGTGCTTTCTTCCTGATAATGTCAGATGTATTTTCTCGTTATCTCTTATATCCTGTTGAACTCCCCGTTGGTGTTGTAACTGGTATACTTGGTGGATTCATATTGCTTTTTTTGGTTGTGAGAAAGACATGAATGGGGGAACTATATTTTCAGTGTGCAATGTAACGTTTAGTTACGGGCGGCATAGAGTCCTCCATGATATAAACCTTGAGGTCAAAAAAGGGGAGGTTGTTGGCATAATTGGACCAAATGGAGCAGGTAAAAGTACCCTTCTTAAACTTCTTGCGGGATACCTGATACCGGATGAGGGCTCCATAACCTTTCTGGGCCGTGATTTAAAGGACTATGACAAAAGGGAGCTCGCAAGGCATATGGCTACCCTTCCCCAAACACTTGATACACCTTTTTCCTATAATGTTGAAGAGTTTATAATTATGGGCAGGTACCCACATTTCCATAAGAGGTTTCTTTATGGTGATGAAGAAAAAAGATTTGTGGTGGAAATAATGGAGACAATGAACATGAGCACATTATTGGGGCGACAGCTTCAAACGCTATCGGAGGGTGAGAGGCAGAAGGTATATCTTGCTCAATGTATTGCACAAGACCCAGGGGTATTACTCCTTGATGAACCAGTAAGCCACCTTGATATCAAGCACCAGATGCACACCCTTGAAATACTGGAGAATCTGCATAATGAGGGATTGACCATCCTTATGGTATTACATGACCTTAATCTTACCTCGGAGTTCTGTTCAAGGGTTGTGCTTATATCAAACGGTAGCGTATATGCGGATGGTGAGCCACAGACCACACTCACCTTTCAAAACATAGAGGATGTCTATGATACAGTTGTCATTGTGAAAGAAAATCCCCTCTCAAAAAAACCCTATGTTATTCCTGTATCGAAGAAGTACCTGAAAAAACAGTGAATGTCATTCCTTCCATTCAAAAAATTCTTTAAACTTTTTCTTAAAGCCCTTACGGCCTATTCCTATGTCTTCATTAAATTCTTTTGCGAGTTCTTCCATTAATACCTTTTGTCTTTCTGTGAGGTTATCGGGTATTTTTATGTTCAGGTACACAAGCTCATCGCCCCTTCCATATCCATTTGATTTTGTTACACCAAACCCCTTTATTCTGAATATCTTTCCAGGCTGTGTTCCTGGTGAAATAGTTATTTTCATATCCCCTTCAACCGTTGGGACATTTATTTCACCTCCAAGACACAAAAGCGGGAAGTTCACATCCACTTGAACAGTAATATCATCACCTTCCCTCTCAAATATCGTGTGTTCTTTTACCTTCAAGACAATGTAGAGATCACCAGGAGATGTATCCCCATAGCCCTGTAACCCCTCCCCCCTTAATTTCAATCTTGCACCAGTGTCTACACCTGGAGGGATTTTAACCTTTATCTTCTTTTTCGTTTTTACATGCCCCTTCCCCTTACATGTCTTACAAGGATTTTTTATGATATATCCATCACCGTTACAATAATCACATGTTCTATTAATTGTGAAGAATCCATGGCTGTGCCGGACCTGTCCTCTTCCACCACAAGACTTACATACAATTGGTTGATGACCTGGTTCTATTCTTGAACCATTACAGGTTGGACACTTTTCGTCCTTTGGTATTTCTATTTCCTTTTCCACACCGAATACAGACTCTTCAAACTCTATTTCAAGGTTGTATCTTAAATCTTCACCCTTTTTTTCTCTCTGTCTTTGACCACCAAAAAAATCACTAAACAGGTCGTTGAATATATCATCAAAATCTCTCCTAAATCCAAAATCGAAAAAGGTACCCGTGTCATCTACTGTCCCGAATCTTTCATATCTTGACCTTTTTTCGCGGTCGCTCAAGACCTCGTATGCCTCATTAATCTCTTTAAACCTTTCCTCTGCTTCCTTATTGTCAGGATTCCTGTCGGGATGGTATTTTAATGCAAGCTTTCTGTAAGCCTTCTTTATCTCTTCATCAGTTGCGTTTCTTGAGACATTAAGTGTCTCATGGTAATCTTTTCTCATAATATCGCCTTGGTTTACTGAATCTCTGGTTTTTTGGAAACGGAGACCCGTGAGGGTCTGATTAATCTACCATTTAACATGTAGCCCTTCTGAAATTCTGACACAATAGTATCTGGCTCCACATCATCTCTCTCTTCCTGGTAAAGGGCTTCATGTATGTTCGGATCGAATTTTTTGCCTAATGCATCGACCCTTGTAACACCAGATTTTTCGAGCACTTTCAAAAACTCATTGAGGGTAATTCCCACACCATCTTCAATGCTCTTAAAGTCCTCTGTTTTTGAGACATGCTCTAACGCCCTATCTAAATTGTCTAAAACAGGTAGCAGTTGCCTTATGAGTACTTCATTCCCAAACATCAATATCTCTTGTTTTTCTTTAATCTTTAATTTTTTAAAATTTTCAAATTCTGCCTGGAGATACAGCAGCTTGTCCTGAAGGATTTTGATGTTCTCTTCTTTCTCTTCAAGTGATTTTTGAAGTTCTTCAATTATCGCATCCTTCTTTTTCTTTTTTTTGTGTTCTTCCTGTTGAACTTCATCCTTTTCTTTTGTTTTACTTTCTACTTCCTGGCCATCTGTTTCTTCCATTTAATTCCTCTTACATCATCTTTAAGATATTTGTAACTGTTGTTGCTGTATAATTTACGATAGGGATTATTTTTGAATAGTTCATTCTAATCGGTCCTATTACCCCAAGAACACCATAGCTTCTTTCGCCAATTTTGTATGTGGATGTTATTATGCTCATATCCCTCATTTCTCTAATATCGCTTTCAGCACCCATGATCACGTGTATACCTTCTTCTTTTAAACATTTGTCTAATAGTCTTAAAAGTTTTTCCTTCCTTTCAAGGGCCTGAAAAAGTTCCTTAAGCCTATCAATATCAGAAAATTCCGGGACGCCTATCATTTTAGAGGTTCCTTCAATATATATTTCCCTTGTATCCTCCTCGTCAATAATCGTTTTTAGGGTATCCTTTATTTTTGCAAAGAGCTTATTGTAGTTTTCTTTGTCCTCTTCCATGTCCTCTAATATCCCCTCTTTGAGGGCATAGAAAGGCATGCCTCCAAACTTCTCATTCATATACCTCTTCATACTGCTTAGCCCCTCTAAATCAAGATCGTCATCCGTATCGACAAGCCTTGTATGAACCATACCTGAGGAGGTAACAAAGACAATGAGTATTGTAGATCTGGATAGTCTTACAAATTCTATTTCCTTGAATAACATTGTATTTACCTTTGGCTCGACCACAATGCCCGTGAACTTGGAGAGTGCAGCAAGCGCCCTTGAGGCATCTTCCATTATTTCCTCCACATATGAATAATGAGGTTTGAGTAAGGCTCCAAGAACCTCCAATGTCTTCTTACCTGGACCCTTTAATACAATAAGACTCTTCACGTAATATCTAAAGGCTTTGTGAGTAGGAATTCTTCCAGCAACTACGTGTGGTTTATAGAGAAACCCTTGTTCCTCAAGGTCTGCCATTACATTCCTTATTGTTGCGGAGCTCAACTTGTTCTTGATTGTTTTGGCTATTGTTCGTGAGCCTGTCGGCTCTGCAGCCGTTATATAATTATCCATTATCAGTTCAAGAATCTTTTTTTCTCTTTCTGTTAAGACCTCCATAAATACCTTCCTATCCTATACATTAAATTAATGATATATGGCATCTTTGTCAAGGAATGAAATCTGTATTTTGCATTCTGCCAACTTTTCTTGATATTTCCTTTTTTTCAATTGTATAATGGTTGGTCAGGAGGTTTTTCTGGAATACTCCATTAAGATTGGTGGCGAGGCTGGTCAGGGTATACAGACTATAGGCGACACACTCGCAAGGGCATTTTCGAGGTCAGGATATTATATATTTGCCCATCAGGATTATGAGTCACGCATAAGGGGCGGCCACAATTTTTATCAGATAAGACTGTCAGACAAACCCGTTGTGGCATCGAGAGGCAGGATTGATATTCTTGTTGCTCTTGATAGAGAAAGTATTTTATTTCATGAAAGAGAACTGACCAATTCCGGGATTGCCATTTATGATTCATCCACGTTAAATGAGACACACGAAAAGCCGCAATTTCTTGACATCCCTTTTGTAGGGCTTGCCATAAAAAGTGGTGGAGACAGGATTATGGCAAATACTGTTGCCACTGGAGCTGTGCTGGGGATGCTTGGTCTGGATACAGAAATACTTTTTGAAATATTAAAGGATTTTTTAAAGAAGAAGGGTGAAGATGTTTTAAAGGCAAATAAAAAGGCAGCAATTGCCGGGCATGATTTTGCTGTAAAAAATTGCTTGCGATGCCCATTTTCTATAATGCCATTATCTAAACCAAAAATGCTTGTTGGGGTAAATGAGGCAATAGGGCTTGGTGCTATCGGATCAGGGTGTAAGTTTTATTCTGCCTACCCGATGACCCCTTCAACCGGTATCATGCTCTATATTGCGGGTAAGGCGAAGGAGTATGGAATTATAGTTGAGCAGGCTGAGGATGAGATTGCGGCAATCAATATGGCGCTCGGTGCATCCTTTGCAGGTGTGAGGTCTATGACCGGTTCATCAGGAGGTGGTTTCGCTTTGATGGTGGAGGGGTTGTCACTTGCTGCTATGACAGAAACGCCTATTGTGATCGCCCTTGCCCAGAGACCGGCACCGGCAACAGGGCTTCCCACGAGGACTGAACAGGCGGATTTGCTCTTTGCCCTTCATGCCGGACATGGTGAATTCCCGAGGGTAATCTTTGCACCAGGCACACCTGAACAGGCATTATACCTCACAAACAAGGCCTTTGATATTTCACAGAAATACCAGATACCGGTACTTATCCTTACAGACCAGTACCTTGCCGATTCGCAGTGGACCGTTGAAGGAATTGATTTAGAAAGGCTTGTATACAATGATTACAGAATAAGAGGGGATGAACTTAAAAAACTTTCAGAATATAAGAGACATGCCTTTACAGAAAACGGTATATCACCCTTTGCTGTCCCCGGTGACTCAAGACATCTGGTAGTAACGGACAGCGATGAGCATGACGAAGAAGGGCACATAATAGAGGATGGCTTAATAAGGATGAAAATGGTCAACAAAAGGCTCTTTAAGAAATTGTCGTTGATTAAAGGAGAGATCAGCTCACCTTACCTGTATGGCAACAGCAGCCCGGATATAGTGATTACCGGATGGGGCTCTACATATGGTATAATGAAAGAGACTGTTGATGCATTGGCAAAAAACGAAAAGATTGCCATGCTTCATTTCAGCGAGGTTTACCCGCTGCCCTCAATAGATAAATTTGATTATTTAAACATATTGGGCAGGGCAAAGATGACTATTTGTGTGGAAAATAATGCAACCGGACAATTTGCACGGCTTATAAAGGCTGAAACAGGATATGAATTTCATAGAAGGATTAACAGATACGATGGCAGGCCGTTCACACTGGAGGCATTTTTAGGAGAACTCAATGCCCACGTTAGATGATTACAAGGGACAGATACCTGCATGGTGCCCAGGGTGCGGTAATTTTGGCATCCTGAAGGCCTTCAAGGAGGCCTTTGTGGAGCTTGGCATAGAGCCCCATGAGTTTGCTATTGTCTCCGGCATAGGTCAGTCAAGTAAATTCCCTCACTATGTGAGATGCAATACGTTTAACGGTCTTCATGGCCGGACCCTTCCCGTTGCAACAGGGGTCAGGCTTGCAAATCATGAGATGCTTGTTCTTGCCGTGGCAGGTGATGGAGATTGCTATGGTGAAGGTGGAAACCACCTCATTCATGCCATAAGGAGAAATATCAGCGTGAAGCTCTTTGTCCATGACAACCAGATATACGGACTTACCAAGGGCCAGGCTTCCCCTACAAGTA
>JAPLKF010000019.1 GCA_026388215.1 Pseudomonadota bacterium
CAAAGTTCTGGATTTTGATACGCATGGAGAGGAACTGACCAAAGGTTATATTGCTAATTTGATACGAGACAATAGAAGCAGCAAGAAAAAAGCAAAAGACCATGCTTATAAGGTCATAGAACTTGAAGGTTGTTAGAAGAGCTTGCCGTCGTAGTGGAATCATTTGAAATTATTACTATATTATATTAACAGAGATGCAATGTCAACAAAGGTCACATTGCTATTCATACTCTACGGTTTTATCTGAATTGCCTTGTATAGCTTATGATGAATGTGGTATAAAAAGTGGATTGGAGAGATGTCCGAGAGGCTGAAGGAGCACGACTGGAAATCGTGTGTCCCGCCACAAAGTGGGACCGAGGGTTCAAATCCCTCTCTCTCCGCCAGAAAAGTAAAATAAACCAGGCCCTGCGCAACGTGGAGGTTATAAACCCCGTCAGGTTCGGAAGAAAGCAGCGGTAGTAACTAATCCGTGTGCCGCAGGTAGCCTGGTCTATAAAAAGACAATGTAGAATGATGAATGAAGAATTGAGAATAATAGGTCAGAATCCAGAAGTTAGAAGCAAAGGTTTAGAAAACTCTGAACTCCGAACTCCAAACTCCGAACGAGGTTTTTTCAAGTGAATTACACAGTAATTGCAAGAAGATGGAGACCGAAAAAATTCGATGAGGTGGTAGGACAGCCTCACATCATTACAACAATAAAAAATTCAATTAAATTTGGAAGAATACCACATGCCTACTTATTTACGGGTCCGAGGGGTGTTGGTAAGACCTCTCTGGCACGGATAATTGCAAAAGCTGTAAACTGTCTCAACAGGTCTACGGAAGAGCCGTGCGGTGAGTGTGAGAACTGCATCGCCATCGATACCGGGAAATTTGTCGATATTGTAGAAATAGACGCCGCATCTGCGGGAAGAATAGAAGAGATGAGGGATATGCTGGAGACCGTGAGGTACATGCCCATGAAGGGTATCTATAAGGTCTATATTCTGGATGAATCCCACATGCTCACCCCCCAGGCGAAGGATGCCTTTTTAAAAACCCTTGAAGAACCACCAGGACATAATATTTTCATTCTCGCAACCACAGAACCACAGAAGATTCCATACACAATCATGTCAAGGTGCCAGCGCTTTGATTTTAGAAGGATTCCGGAAGGGGATATAGTAGAACAGTTGAAAAAAATCTGTGCAGAAGAAAATATAGAATACGATGAGGGAGTTTTCCAGTATATCGCAATTGAGGCTGACGGGAGCCTCAGGGATGCCGAGTCGATTCTTGACCAGATTATCGCATATAGCGGAAAGCACATCTCGGAACAGGACGTAATAAGCATGATTGGTATTGTGGAAAAAGAGGTATTATACGGTATTGTGAAATCCATTTTAGATAGTGATTTGAAGAAGGGTCTGGAGATTATTGAAAAGACATTAAACCAGGGATATGATGTAAATGAGATATATAAGGGGCTTGTATCGTTTTTTAGAAATATGATGATATTAAAGGTCTGGGATGGCATCCCTCCCTTTCTTTACATAGGGGAAGAAGAGTATAAGAGGATTGTTGGTTTGCTGAAGGGCATTGAGTATTATGAGATACAGAACATGTTAAACTACATGTTGAAGTCTGAGGATTTGTTGAAGGGCCTTTTCCCAAGGGTATCACTGGAGATATTCTATATAAATCTTTATAACATTTCAAAGCTGAGGGATGTAGAGAAGATTATAGATAGTTTAGACAGGCATGATTATCGGATAGAGGAAAACATAAGGGATGAAAAGCCCGAACCGGAATTTGAACCTGATGTAAAGGGGTTTATTGAATATTTGAGGAAGAAAAAACCCATGATAAGCAGCATTTTTGAAACCCTCGACATTAAAATAGAGAACAGCAATGTTATTGTGTTCCTTGACAGGCAGTATAGCTTTATAAAAGATGACAGCGGTTTAAAACAGGAAATAAAAAAATATTTAAGGGAATTTTTTGGTAAAGAGATAGGCCTTATCCTTAAAGATGCAGGTGAAATAAAGAAAAGTGTCCTTGAGGAGTATGTGAAAGAGGCAGAGACATTATTTAAGATTTGAAGGAGGTAATATGTCTAAACAAATTGGACAGCTTTTGAGCCAGGCAAAAAAGATGCAGGAAAGATTTCAGAAGATACAGGAAGAAATGGGGGATAAAACCGTTGAGGCACAGTCCGGGGGCGGGATGGTTTCCTGTGTGGTAAATGGGAAACAGGAGTTAATTTCTTTAAAAATATCAGATGAAATATTGGAAGAGAAGGACAAGGAACTGTTGGAAGACCTTATAGTTGCTGCGATAAATGAAGGTTTAAATAAATCAAAAGAAATGCTGCAGGAAGAGATGTCGAAGATTACAGGCGGCATGCAGCTACCTTTTGGACTATAGATGTATTATCCGGAACCCATAGAAAGGTTAATAGAGAATCTCACAAGACTGCCAGGCATTGGCAGGAAAACTGCCACAAGACTTGCCTTCTTCCTGTTAAATACAAGGGATAGCTATATATCAGAACTTTCAAAAAACCTTATGGACATAAAAGAGAAGATAAAGCTCTGCGGTGTTTGTTTCAATATAACAGACGTTGACCCATGTATGATATGTACGGATGAGAGGAGGGATAAAGCGGTCATATGTGTGGTTGAGGAACCTTCCCATATGATGGTCGTTGAATCAGCAAATCCAGGTGTTTATAGATACCATATCCTTCACGGTGTAATAAATCCTATTGAAGGCGTGGGTCCTGATGAGGTGAGGATTAAGGAGTTAAAAGAAAGGATAGTGAGGGAAGAGATAAGGGAGGTCATCATAGCGACCAACCCGAATATAGAAGGGAATACAACGGCCCACTACATCGGTGAGATTTTAAAACCCCTCGATATAAAGATTACAAGGATTGCATCAGGCATACCGATAGGAGGGGATATTGTGTATGTCGACCTCCTGACCATAAAGAGCTCGCTGGAGAATAGAAAAACCCTTTAATACATGAATAACCGATCAACAATCCTGCCCAGGGCAGAACCAATAACCAAATAATAACCAATAACCAAGCACCAATAACCAAACAAATTCTAAGTCTTTAATTTGATTATTGGTAATTTTATATGTTTGGTTATTGTAATTTGGTCATTGATGATGTTTTTCTCTCTGGAACTTGAGATTTGGTCATTGGTTATTATTTCTTAATGGATTGCCAGTCCTTCAGGAATCTTTCAAGACCTATATCGGTTAATGGATGACCCATAAGCTGTCTCAGGACATTAAAGGGTATTGTGGAGATATCTGCACCAATTATCGCAGCCTGTAGTACGTGGAGAGGGTGCCTGATACTTGCAACGATAACCTCTGTATCGAAGACATAATTTGAGTATATCGTGAGGATATCTTCCACCACCTCCATGCCTCTCGCTGATATGTCATCGAGTCTTCCTATGAAGGGGCTGACATAAATGGCACCGGCCTTTGCAGCAATTAAGGCCTGGACCGGTTGGAATATAAGCGTTACATTTGTTTTTATCCCCTCCTTTGAGAGTGTCCTGACTGCCTTCATCCCTTCTTCTGTCATGGGGATTTTTATAACCGCATTTTTCCCGAGGGATGATAATTTCCTTGCCTCGCTGCACATCCCCTTTGAATCTTTTGCTATTACCTCAAGGCTTACAGGGCCAGCAACGAGAGATAAAATCTCCTTTATTGTCTTCCGGGGGTCTTTTTTTTCCTTTGCAAGGAGTGTTGGATTGGTGGTTACCCCGTCCACAAGCCCCAT